>JBMLOK010000358.1:0-3695 GCA_049243005.1 Bacteroidia bacterium
TTAAAACCAACTGCTTTTCTTTTTTCTGCTGCTTGATGAACTCACGCCCAAGGCACCCAATAAGGTTCTGGTTAATACTTGTGTAGCGGTTCTTGCAACTTGTTTGGTTACAGGACTACTTAATATTTCTTCTAAAGTAGATTTTTCTCTTGGACCGCTTTTTCTTTCAGGACTTGCTTCATTTTCCTCTGAATCTTCTTCTTTTTCAACCGCTCTATTTAATTTTTCTGAAAGAATTTCATAAGCACTTCTATCATCAATTTCGCGGTTGTATTTTTTACTTAATTCAGAGTCTTCACAAATTTTATTCAACTCTGCATCAGTTAAAACATTCATTCTAGAACAAGGTGGATTTAACATAACTGCTGCAAGTGGCGTTGGAATACCTTTTTCATTTAAACCTGTTACCAATGCTTCTCCCATTCCTAATTGAGTTAGGATTTCATCTGTTTTGTAATAATCACTTAATGGGAAATTTTCAGCTGCCAATTTGATAGATTTTCTATCTGCCGCAGTAAATGCTCTTAATGCATGTTGTACTTTTAATCCTAACTGACCTAATACAGCAGCAGGAATATCAGCAGGACTTTGAGTAATGAAGAAAATACCTACACCTTTAGAACGTATGAGTTTAATGATGGTTTCTATTTGGTCTAATAAAGCATTACTAGCTTCATTAAAAATCAAATGTGCTTCATCTATAAATAAACATAATTTGGGTCTGTCTAAGTCACCTTCTTCAGGTAATTTTGCGTACAATTCAGCCAATAAACAAAGCATGAAACTCGCAAATAATTTGGGTCTGTCTTGAAGGTCATTTACCCTTAAAACGTTTACCATTCCCATCCCTTCATTGTTGATGCGCATTAAATCTTCTACATCAAAACTTGGTTCTCCAAAGAAATTATCTGCTCCTTGTTGTTGCAATTCAATTACCTTTCTCAGAATGGTTCCAGTGCTGGTAGTGCTAATATTTCCGTAATCTTTACTAATCTCAGTTTTACCCTCATTTGAAATGTATTGTAGAACTTTTGTGAAATCTTTTAAATCTAAAAGAGGCAACATTTTATCATCACAAAACTTAAAAATCATACTAACCAAACCGGCTTGAGTATCGTTTAAGTCGAGGATTTTTGAAATGAGAATAGGTCCAAATTCACTAACTGTTGCTTTTAGTTTTACTCCGTTTTGTTTAGCTAACGTATAAAATTCAACAGGAAATGCTGTGGGTTGAAATGAAAATCCTGTAGCTTCAATTCTTTCCTTTATTTTATCATTGATTTCTCCAGCCGCAGCAATTCCACTTAAATCACCTTTGATATCCATTACTAAACTTGGCACAGATGCTTTGCTCAATGCTTCAGTAATCATTTGAAGGGTTTTTGTTTTACCTGTTCCGGTTGCCCCGGCAATCAAACCATGACGATTAAAAGTTTTTAAAGGGAGTTTAATAGAAGCATCTTTTAAAACTTCTCCATTATACATGGCTGCACCTAAAAAAATTGAATCACCTTTTGATGTATAACCTTTTTGAATTTCGTCGATAAAACTTTGCATAGAATAAATAGAATTGAATGTCAAATCTAAACCATGAAAACTTTAAAGACAAAGAAATAATGAAGTGAAAGATGAAAAATTATTTTTTATAAAATTCTAAAATCAAGCAAATATGGTTTTACATCAAATATTAAAACAATATCCGCATATTAATTTAAAATTTGTTTTACGAATCTTTAAAAGCTCTAATGCTGATGATAACTCGATAAAATCAAAATCAACCTTAAAAATCAAAAACATATTTTTTCTGGTAATTCTTTAAAATCCTGAAGGGATGACATGATTATAGAAAACAAATGTGATCAACAAGCCCCCCAAACCTCAACACCGAGGACCAAAGGTCCTCGGTGTTGAGGTTTGGGGGGAATTAATTTCAAACCTTTTTCTATAAACATGAGACCACCTATCGGGGTCTTAAATTTCATAAAATAGAGAAATTTAATACCAAACTAATTTTGAAAATGTTTCTTTAAACATTCTTGGGATTTATAAAAAAATATTGGTAGTAAACACCAAGATATTCGTTAAATAATAAATGAGAAACAATATCTATAACAAGATTAATTACTACTGAGTAACTCATCTAAAGGAGTTCTTTGTTTAATAGGTAAGGCCTTGTATTCACTTACGCTATAGCCCGTAACTTGCTTGAATTGAGTGCTTAAATATTGAACGCTGCTATAGCCCATTTGATAAGAAATTTCACTAAGTGTCATTTCGTTATAAGCTAGTAGTTCTTTCACCCTTTCTATTTTTACCAGAATAATATACTTTTCTAAAGTTTGACCAGTTAATTCAGAAAAAAGTTTACTTAACTGACCATATGGAAGTCCTAATTTATCACTTAAATAATCTGAATTTCTAATAATCGTATTTAGGTTATTACCATAATAAATCATTTCTAAAACCGAAACTTTTATTTGTTCAAGTATTTGAAATTCTTTGTTTTGAATGATTTCAAATCCTTGCTCTATCAAAGCTTTTTTTAGTTTATCAAGGATTAAGTCAAAGTTATCGCATTCAATATCGGCTATTCCCAAAGAAACTTTTTTAACACTTATTCCCATATCAAACAATATGCTTTCAACCGATTGGATGCATCGGCGACTGACCATATTTTTTATACTAAGTTGAATAAGCATTGGAGCAAATTAAGGAATAAAGATATTTTTTGACACATTTTTTAGTCGACAGCTTTTGTAATATCCTTTGAATAATTTTTGATAATCCTCAATTGTGCTATAAATCAGGCTTATGAAATTTTAAAACTACCTTTTTTGTGAAATACAAAATTCTACCTTCGTAAAAACTTTTAAAACATTAAAAATGCAAAACGAAGAGCAAAATCCAAATCAGTTAAATATTGAATTAAGCGAAGAAATGGCTGAAGGTATTTATTCGAACCTGGCAATTATTACCCATTCAAACTCAGAATTTGTAATAGATTTTGTGAGAATTATGCCTGGAGTTCCTAAGGCAAAAGTTAAATCTAGAATTGTTTTAACTCCCGATCATGCTAAAAGATTATTGATGGCTTTGAGCGATAATATTACAAAATTTGAAGACCACAATGGAACCATTCAGGTAAATGAACAAGCGCCTCCGTTTCCAATGAATTTTGGTGGTTCAATGGGACAGGCATAAACGGCAGGATTTGAATTCCTCACTAGACCTGTGGCTTTAGCCCAGGGCAAGTGAGGAATCAGTAAGATTTTATTGGGATTTTGAATTCTTGTTTAGCAATATTGATTTGAATGTAATTATGCAGAGTGTTATTTTAATCTTTTTAAAATCATGATAATAAAAACGGCGGCTCCTTATGGAAGCCGCCGTTTTTATTTAATTATTGAATGAACCTACAATTCAAATCCATAATAACCTTTAGAGCCATTTGGGTTGATTCCAACTAAGAACACAACACCTTTTTTGTTTTCAAGTGTATTTTTTACTTCTGATACACTTCCAACCGCAACTTTATCGATATGAGTTAGAACAAATCCTACCGGGATTCCGGCTTTTTTCAATGCACTTTTATCGCTTAAACTTTTTAGTTTTACACCTGAGGCAATTTTTAATTTTAATCTTTCATCTCTGCCAATGGTTTCAAATTCACAACCTAAAACTTTATTGGTTTCAAC
>JBMLOK010000359.1:0-3696 GCA_049243005.1 Bacteroidia bacterium
GAACCTGTTTTGGTAAGGGAAGGAAAAGGTAAGATTCAGTATTAACGTCTTTACCTAAAATAAATTTATCGAAACTTTATTTTTGATAATTATTAAGGGATGACATTATTATAGATAATTAAATACGAAGAAATACCAGCCCCCAAAAAGAACAACGCGGACCTTTGGTCCGCGTTGTTCTTTTTGGGGGAGAAATTCATTTGGTCATTTTTCTATAAACATCTGACCACCTATCGGGGTCATTAGTTTAATTAAATATAGTGATTAAATTCTATTCTACTTTTTGAAAATAATTCTAAAAACATATAATTATTACTTTCGATTTACTCACCGAAATTTGTAATAATTATTTCTTCTTACCAAACAAGTATCCAACTTTAAGTCCGGATTGAAAAGTTAAAGTAACATCATTTTCATTTATGGTACTATATCCAAAAAACGGAACGCTTGGACCATTATAATAAGTTCCGGTTGAACCTGATGTTAACTTAGTATTCTTTTTACCAATTCCTATTCCTGCAAAAGCATCAACACTAAACACATCCGAAAAAATCCATTGTATTCCGAAATTTAGCATAAATGAAAATCCAGAAACCCTATGAGAATTTTTATATTCATTGGATGAATAAACTCCGGTTACAGGATTATATGCATAATCAGTATAAGTGTTTGTAATATTATGGGCTAATAAAACCAATTCTGGTCGAACATAACCACCTTTTAATAAATGAGTATACCTCATTCCTTTCATATAATAATCCGGAGTATTGATAAACTTATATCCCAACCTTATAAATGCACCTGAAGCACTCTCATAATTAAAACTTGAGTTGGTCCCTAATCCAATAATACCCAATCCAACTTCATAACTCTGACCCGGTTTCAAACTCTGTTCGAAAGCAATTGAAGTAGAATTTGTTAGAATCGAAAACGGATCTATTTTAATGTTCATTGGATTTTGGTCGGTATAATTGGCTTTATTATTAAACTCATTATCCGAAAACTTCATCATATTTCCATTTTGAAAAACAATAACTGAAATGCGGTCTTTAGATTCCGAAAACATTGGCATATTTTCATCTATGGGCCATTGTTTGTATTTGATTTCATCGGTACCAACTTCAATGACTTTAATATAAGTTGTATCTTTTTTTCCTTTTAGCACCATTTTATCCTGTGCCTGAAGAGATGCTGAAATCACTAGTAAAAATACTAATGTTAAAATGATTCTATAATTCATGATATTAATTTTTATCGAAATTTATTTACCAAATAACATGCCAATTTTTATTCCTGTAGTGAAGCATAAATTAACATCATCTGCTGATTCGGGATTGGCATAAAAGCCATAAGGTAAATATCCCAAGCCATAATCTAAAATTCTTGAAGAGTTAAATTTTACTTTCACATTTTTTTTGCCGATACCTAAACCTGCGAAAATATCAACACAAAAAACATCATCATAAACCCATTGTTTGCCTATGTTTAACATTCCACATAAACCAGTAACATTTACTTCATTAGAGTTTTGTGAATTGCCATAATAAACTCCAATCACTTCGGGCTTTATATAACTACCTTTTAAAATATGCATGTATCGCATTCCATTCATATGATAATCGGGCCTATTAATAAATTTATAACCCACTTTTAAAAAAGCACCACTGGGATAGTCGAAATATTTATTGTTAAAACCTGCGCCAATTATACCCAATGAAGTTTCATAACTTGTACCCGGTTTAATGCTTTTTTCGAATGATATACTTGTAAATCCTAGTAACCACGAAAAAGGAGAAACTTTAATTGCCATTTTATTCTGATTAGAATAATTAGTTGGATTGGTGAAATCATCTTCATAAAACTTGATTTCTTTTCCATTACTGAATACTATTTTTCTTACCCTCGATTTTAATTCCTCAAATGAAGGCATGGTTGAATCGACAGGCCAATATTTAAACTTTATTTTCTCGCTGCTTATCAAGATTACTTTTACTTTTAATGTATCAGAATTTTTGTTTCTCATCACCATTAAATCCTGAGCTGATAAGTTAATTTGAGAAATTAAAATGAATAAAAAAACGAGTATAATTTGTTTCATAAATTATAGTATTGAAATGATACCAAACGAATTTAACCAAATTATTGAATTAGCCTACCTTCATATTTTGAATAGCTTAAACAAATCAACATATTTGCCTTATGTGTAATCCAATTTTAGTTGAAGTTGAAAGAGGAGGAATCCTTGAAAGTTTCCATAGAGGAAGTATTTGTATTGTTAATGAAAACAATGAAATCATTTATTCGATGGGTAATGTAGAACAAATTTGTTATCCGCGTTCAGCCATGAAATTGATACAAGTTATTCCTTTACTGGAAAATGGTGGCATTGAAAAATTTGGATTTACTTTAGAAGAAATTGCTTTGATGTGTGGCTCACATAATGCAGAAAAAGAACATATCAGGGTATTAAATCAAATCTTAGATAAAATTGGATGTAGTTATAGTGATTTAAGATGTGGTGTTCAATATCCAACAGCTAAAAAAGAAGCTGATGATATGTTACGTAACAATATTAAACCTGGTCAGGAACACAACAATTGTTCAGGAAAACATGCAGGAATGTTGGCTGCTTGCAAATTATTTGGTTTTGAAACCGAAGATTATATCAACCCAAAACACCCACTACAATTATTGATACTAAACGCGGTTGCTGATTTTTACGAATATGCAACATCAAAAATGGTTTGTGCATTAGATGGCTGCTCCGCTCCTATTTACTCAATTCCGGTAAAAAACCAGGCCATTGCTTACAAAAATCTTTGTGGAAATAGCCGATTTACATCAAACAGAAACAAAGCCTGTGAAACCATTATTCAAGCTGTGAGTGAATTTCCTTTCATGGTTGCAGGTAGTAAAAGGTATTGCACAGATATGATGCAAATTACAGCTCCCAAAGTAATTGGTAAAACAGGAGCTGAAGGCGTTTTTTGTATGACATTCACCGAAAAAAAATGGGGCGTTTGTATTAAAATAGATGATGGAAAAATGCAGCCACAATATAATGTAGCTCAAGCCATTATTAGTGAATGTGGACTATTTACTGAAGAAGAAATAACAGGATTAAAATCGTACCAGGAAACAGAATTAAAGAACTTCAATAAATTTACAACTGGGGCATTAAAATCTATCCAATTAAATCTACCAAAATCCTAAAAGTGCTTTTGCTTTTTAGGCTGATTTAATCTCCTCATATCCAAAACTTTTGAATCAAATACAAAAGCGGTAAAACTTGTGGAAAAACAAGTGCTTAATTGCGACTTAACAATTAGGTAAAACGTGCATTTCCTCGTATTTTTACATCCTAAATTCGAATTTAAAAATGAGTTCAGAAGGAATGGAAAACAGACAAAATTATGATGCCGATAATATTACGGTACTCGAAGGCTTGGAAGCAGTTCGTAAAAGACCTGCGATGTACATTGGTGATGTGGGAGCAAGAGGTTTACATCACCTTGTATATGAAGTAGTTGACAACTCAATTGATGAAGCATTAGCAGGTTATTGCAAAAATATAATCGTGAATATTCACGAAGGAAACGGTATTTCTGTTGAAGATGATGGTCGTGGTATCCCAACCGGAATGCATGCCAAAGAAGGCAGAAGTGCATTAGAGGTTGTTATGACGGTTTTACACGC
>JBMLOK010000360.1:0-4628 GCA_049243005.1 Bacteroidia bacterium
AATGGTGACATACTTTTAAAACATCTTCCTGAAACACCATCACACCATAGGTTTCCTGTAATTGATCCTTCATCACAGGATGAATGTATTCAAACTCTTTTGGATGATGAAAACGATAAATATATTCACGCATCATACCTGATTTTGCCACACCCGGCCTGATGATGGAACTGGCAGCAACGAGGTGAATATAATCATCACATTTTAGTTTCTTCAGCAATCCACGCATACCCGGACTTTCCACATAAAAACAACCAATGCTATCTCCTTCCTTAAGTTGTTTGCGAACCTGAACATCCTGTTTAAAGGCTTTTACATCGTGCACATCCACACGAATACGTCGGTTTTCCCAGACCAATTCTGCTGCATCTTTGATATGACCAATTCCTCTTTGTGATAAAATATCAAACTTTTCAAAACCAATATCTTCAGAGGTATACATATCCCACTGAACAGTAGGAAAGCCCTTTGGTGGCATATCCAATGCCGTATAATCATAAATGGGTTCTTCAGAAATCAATACGCCGCCGGCATGAATGGAACGGTGATTGGGAAAATCTTTAATCATGGAACCAAACTCCAGGATGCGGGCAACAATAGGATCGCTTTTATCGGAGCGATGCGGAAAATCGGATAATATATCTATCTCCTTTTTGGGAAGGCCGTAAACCTTACCAAATTCACGAATAATAGAAGAGCCTTTGAAGGTAGAGATGGTGCCCAATAAGGCAGTATGGTCTTTGCCATATCGTTTGAATATGTAATCCAGCACTTCATCTCTTTCCTTCCAGCTGTAATCAATGTCGAAATCGGGAGGACTTGTTCTTTTGGGATTTAAAAAACGTTCAAAATATAAATCAAGTTCGATGGGGTCTACATCGGTAATACGCAAACAATAAGCCACTACACTATTGGCTCCACTACCGCGGCCTACATGGTAAAAACCCTTCGACATAGAATACCTGATGATATCCCATGTAATTAAAAAATAGGATGAGAAACCGAGGTTATCAATGATATCCAATTCCTTTTTTACCCTGGCTTTGGCTTGTGCATTGCGGCTTCCATAGCGATACAACATGCCATCATGAGCCAATTTTTCGAGCAGCAGTTTATCATCGTAAGCAGAACTTGAGTAGAACTTTTTGTTCTTATGCGTTCTGAAATCGAAGTTAAATTCACACCTGTCGATGAGCGCTTGTGTATTAAAAATAAGAAAGGGATGATACCTGCAAGCATGAATTAAATCGGCCTCCGACAATAAAACCTCATTGGCATTTGCCAGTTGTTGCGGATTCAATCGGCTTAACAAAACATTGGAATGAACAGCCTGTAAATGCTGATGTAACATATAACCAGCAGCATCCTTAAAAGTAACAGGATGTTGCAAAACCATTTTATGCTGAAAAGCTTCAAATCTGGCTCCTGCCAAACGATTGAGCTCGTGCAAACGAATACCGATTAACTCATGTGGCAGAAATTTTCTATCAGGATTATTGAGTAAAGTTTGAAGCGGATAAATAATAAATGTATGCTGTAATGTTTCAATCTGAGTTGCATACGAAAGTCCTTCCAGCTGAAATCTGGTGAGCATTTTATTGATTTCACGTAAACCTGAAGCATTCTTGGCCAGAGCCACAAACAACAATTCCTGTTCACTTCTGAACTCAATTCCTACAATAGGTTTGATGCCTTCTGTACGACAAGCTTTCACAAATTCAAACACACCCGTTCCGCAGTTGATATCAGTTAAACCCAAGGTGCTATAAGCTTCTCTTTTTGCCAGTTTTACCAAATCTTCTATTGGTAAAGTTCCATACTGCAAACTATAATAACTGTGTGCATTCCAAATCATCTTCTGCTCCTCCCCTTTCTGCCATCAGGTAAAATGGCTCCTGCCCTGTAAACTGCTTCTTTTCCATACCAGTTCCGGATTTTATCCATGGCTTGATATAGATTAATCATGGAAACACTGTCTGTAAATAAATCGATTTGCTGGCTGCCATATACAAAATGACTCAATCGCACACCAATCAGCCTTACTAATAAACGCCTGTTATATAGTTTTTGAAACAATTGTAATGCCACTTCTAAAATGCGGTGATCGTAACCTGTGTATTGAATACGCAGTTGTTGGGTTTGTGTTTGAAAATCGGAATAGCGAATTTTAATGGTCACACAGCCGCATAATTTATTCTGACTCCTCATCTCAAAACTAGTTTCCTGCACCATACGTGTAAGTGTGCTTTGCAGGAGTTTCATATCGGTGGTATCTGTTTCGAATGTTTGTTCTGCACCAATTGATTTCTGTTCAAAATATGCCTGCACAGGACGTTCATCTATTCCATTTGCTTTTTCCCAGATATGAATGCCATTTTCGCCCATTACCTGATGCATCAGATTTTTAGGCATGGCACTGAGTGTAGCAATGTACACAATGCCCATATCTCTTAATGTCTGGTAGGATTTATCGCCGATACCCGGAATTTTTTTGATGGAAAGTGGATCTAAAAATGGCTTCACCAAAGCTGCTTCCACATTTTTTTCTCCATTGGGTTTTGCTTCTCCTGTAGCAATTTTAGATACCGTTTTATTAACCGACAAACCACATGAAATAGGTAAACCGGTTTCTTTAATAATACGTGTTCTTAATTCATGTAACCATTTATGCGTTCCAAAAAAACGATCCATTCCACTTAAATCCAGGTAATGTTCATCTATAGAAGCTTTCTCAAAAACCGGAGCCTTTTCTGCGATGATTTCAGTCACCATACTCGAATAATGACTATACTGATCGTGGTCACCTTTTATAAAAATAGCATTCGGACATAATCTTTTGGCGATTTTAATAGCCATACCCGAGCTCACACCAAACTGACGGGTTTCATAACTACAAGCTGCAACAACTCCTCTATCCGATAAACCCCCGACAATAATGGGTTTACCCACGAGCGCAGAATTACGCAATCGCTCTACCGAGACGAAAAAAGTATCCAAATCCATGTGCGCAATAGTTCTCACTTTCTCAAAATGTTAACCTGATTAACATTATCAGGGTAATAAAATTAACATATTAAAATCAAAAAACAAAAAAAATATTTGCACTTTTACAGAAGATTTTAATTTTGAGGCAGATGTGTGGAAGAGTAACAACATTTTTTAATTACGAAGACATTGAAATGAGTTTTGATGCCGTAGCTTCCTTTGAGGAATTCATGGGATACAATCCGGAAGAAATTGAGGCTCAGTATAATGCAGGACCTGGAAGTAAATTACCTATTGTTTTACAAGGCGAGCAAAACCGCTTGATAAGTAAGGCTGTATTTGGATATAGTCCGGCCTGGGCAACTAAACCAATGTTCCTTTTTAATGCTAGAGCTGAAGGTGACAATAACCAGGAAAACGACCCTCATTATAATGGACCAATGGGCATTGTGCAGAAACCGGCTTTTAGGGATGTCATTAAAAAACAAAGGTGTTTAATTCCGGTAAACGGATTTATTGAAGGAACTACCAAAGAAAAACTCGACAAACCTCACTGGGTTTATAAGGCTGATAAAAGTTTATTTGCCTTAGCCGGCATCTGGGGCATTTATCAAAACCAAAAAACATTCAGTATTATTACCTGTATGCCCAATGAGTTGATGCAAACAATCCCCCATCACCGAATGCCGGTAATTTTAGAACCACATCAATACGAGGCCTGGTTAAATCCTGAAACACCCATTGAAAGCGTCACCGAAATGTTGAAACCTTATCCGGCTGAACTCATGGATTTTCATCCAATTAATCCTGCCATTAAAAATCCGCGTAACAATTCACCGGAATTACTAAAGGAATGGAAACAGGAATTAAAACCTGATCTTTTTTCTTAAGCAATATGTAAACTTATTATATTAGTAAAATGAAAGCATCAAAATTCCCTGTTATGATTTATGGCTTATTGCTATTCATACTCGGAGCTCAATCTTGTGCTCCCAGCAGAATAGTAAAACCATTAGAAAAAGGCGAACAAAGTCTAACAGCCAACTTAGGCGGACCATTAATTAAATTTGGTTCTGCACCCATTCCCATTCCACTTACAAGTGTGATGTACGCAAGAGGTTTAGATAATAAAACTACAGCATTTGGAAGTTTACATACAACCTCACTACTATTTGGTGTAATTCAAACTGATATTGGGATTTGCAGAGAGGTATATACCAACGAAAAACTTCAATTGGGTGTGAGTGTCAATCCGGTTTTAAATTTTGCTTTTGATACCTGGGAAAGCAATGCAAAACTTTGGCCTGAATTAGATTTGAATGTTCACAAAGACCTCTTCTCTAAAAAAGGTTTTGTGTACTTGGGTGCCGCCAATTGGTTTGAGCTTTCTTCAACAAGAGCACATGGAGAAACTCAGGAGACACATTGGTTAATCAACCCGCATATTGGTTTTAACTGGGCTCCTAAAAAATGGGCTTATAATATAGAAGCCAAATACCTGGCTCCCGGAAAAAATAACCAGCCTAATGTGGTTGATTATATAGGTATTCAGGGAAAAGGTGCTTTAGGAGTTTATTTCAGTATTGCTAAAAAATTCTAAGATGAAAAACAAACTACTCATTTTAACAGCTTGTTTTGGTATT
>JBMLOK010000361.1:0-25706 GCA_049243005.1 Bacteroidia bacterium
GTTGTAATAGATGAATGGCATGAATTAATTGGAAGCAAAAGAGGTGTTCAGGTAGAATTGGCTTTATCCAGATTAAGAGGATTAAATCCCGGTTTAAAAACATGGGGAATCAGTGCTACCATTGGAAATCTTGATGAAGCAGCTGATGTTTTGCTTGGAATTAGTTTTCCGGAGAATAAAAAGGTTTTGATTAAAGCCGGAATTGAAAAGAAAATTGAAGTTAAGTCAATCATTCCTGATAATATTGAAGAATTACCCTGGGCCGGACATTTAGGAATTAAAATGATTGACAAGGTTTTGCCATTATTTGATTTGGCAAAAACCAGTCTTGTTTTCACCAATACACGTTCTCAAACCGAAATTTGGTACCGTAATTTAATTGAAAAAGATACTGATTTAGCGGGATTACTGGCTATGCATCATGGCTCTTTAAGCGGTGAAATGCGCTCTTGGGTTGAATCAGCTTTGCATCAGGGATTTTTAAAAGCAGTTGTTTGTACATCAAGCTTAGATTTAGGTGTTGATTTTCGTCCGGTTGAACAAGTTTTGCAGATTGGAAGTCCAAAAGGAATAGCTCGCTTTTTGCAAAGAGCAGGTAGGAGTGGACATCAACCTGATGCAATATCAACCATTTATTTTGTGCCAACTCATGCGCTTGAGTTAATGGAATCGAGTTGCATGCGAAAGGCGATTGAAGAGAAAATCATGGAAAACCGTGATCCTTTTATTCGCGCATTTGACGTTTTGATTCAATACTTGGTTACATTGGCAGTTTCAGATGGATTTAATCCTGATGAAATTAAAAAGGAAGTTTCAGATACATTCTGTTTTTCAACAATGAATGATGAAGAATGGAATAAAGTTTTATCGTTTTTAATTCATGGAGGAAAAAGTCTGGGTGCCTACGACGAATTTTCAAAACTTGAACTTATTGGTGATGTTTATAAAGTAACAAGCCGAAAACAAGCTATGCGTCATCGATTGAGTATCGGAACCATTGTTAGTGATCCTGTTATAAAAATCAAAACAATTAAAGGAAAGTACCTTGGAAGCATTGAGGAATATTTCATGAGTAAACTAAAACCTGGTGAGGTATTTTGGTTTGCAGGAAATTGTTTGGAATTGATTCAAGTTAAAGAAATGACCGCTTTGGTTAGAAAAAGTGATGAGAAAAAGGCGCAAATTCCATCATGGGCCGGCGGAAGAATGCCATTATCAGGACAATTAAGCGGCATGTTAAGAAGGGAATTATCAGCTTTTACGGATGGTTCAATTATTATGGATGATGAATTTACTAGTTTAATTCCATTATTAAATAAACAAAAAGAGATTTCAATTATTCCAAAATCAAATCAACTTTTAATAGAGCAATATGAAAGTAAAGATGGCTTTCATATTTTTATTTTTCCATTTGAAGGAAGATTGGTTCATGAAGGTTTGGCTGGTTTAATGAATTATAGGATAGGGCAGTGGATGTCGATTTCATTTTCAATAGCTATGAATGATTATGGGTTTGAAATGTTGAGTGACCAAGAGATTCCAATTGAAGAAATTTTGGGTAATAATGTATTTGGAACTGAAGATTTAAGCAATGATTTATTGAATAGTATGAATGGTGTGGAGATGGCAAGAAGAAAATTTAGAGACATTGCCGGAATTTCAGGCCTTGTATTTCAGGGGTTTCCGGGCAAACAGATACAAAGTAAACACCTTCAAGCATCCTCTGGTCTGTTTTTTGATGTCTTTAAAGAAAATGAACCGGATCATCTTTTATTGCAACAAGCCTATGAAGAAGTTTTATTGCAACAAATGGAAGAAAAGAGATTAAGGTTAGCATTAGAAAGGATTGAAAACTCCGAAATTGTAATAAAAACCATTAAGGAACCTTCGCCATTTTCATTTCCAATAATGGTCGACAGATTGCGAGAAAAAATGAGTTCTGAAAGTTTAGAAGATAGAATAGCAAAAATGCAAAGAAAATAAGGGTTAAAATTATTGTTAAAGAAACCCTAAAATTCGAATTATCATTACATTTGCGAGAATTGAAGAAAATTAACCTAAATAAAAATAACATGAAAAAGCTGTTAGTAGCGCTGATGCTCATTTCGGGTGTTCAGGTATTTGCTCAAAAAAACAAAGTTGAATCTGCTGCACTTTACCTTAGAAATGGTGAAGTAGAAGATGCTAAAAAAGCAATTGATCAAGCAATTGAACATCCGGACACTAAAGCGGATCCAAAAGCTTGGTTCTATTATACTTCTGTATATGATACCATTTACAGAAATCCTGCTTATGCAAATTTAGCCGGTGACGATTTAGTAGATAAGTTTTTTAATGGCTGTATTAAGTGTATTGAGTTTGATGCCAAAGAAAGATATACTTACTACTGCAAAGAACAAGCTATCATTAATTCTGCTTTTATGTCGTACAACAAAGGTTTTACTGCCTATGAAGCAAAGGATTTTAAAAATGCCATCAAATATTATAAAATGGCATTAGATGTTCTGCCTTACGATAAAAATGGTGATTTAAAGAAAAATAGCTTGTCTGAAAACAATATCTATTTGTATATGGCTTATGCTGCTGTACAAGCAGAAGATAAAGCAAGTGCAAAAGTTTACCTTCAAAAATTAATGGACTTAAATTATGAAGACCATTTAATTCACCTTCAAATGGTAAATATCTATCTTGAAGAAAAAGATACAGTAACGGCTTTAAGTTTCCTTGATAAAGCAAGATTGAAATTCCCTAACGAAAAAGACTTAATCAACCAAGAGTTAAATATTTACTTGTCTCAAGGTCGCCAGGATATTTTGTTAGAGAAATTAAATGCTGCAATTGAAATCAATTCTGAAGACCAAACATTGATTTATGTTAGAGGTAACGTTTATGATAATTTTGCTAATGATGCTTTGAAGAAATACAAACATGAAAGAGATACAGCCAGCACTTTGAGAAAAAGGGCTCAAACTGAAAAGGCGGTTGACAAAAAAGCAAAATACAACAATGCAGCAAACGCATTTATGAAAAGTGCTGAAGCAAATCAGAAAAAATCAAGCAGTTATGCTGCACAAGCAGAAGTTGATTACTTAAAGGTTGTGGAATTGAATCCTGATTTTATTGATGCTTATTTCAATTTAGGCGCAATGAGTAACAATAAGAGTACAGAAGTTGTAGAGAAAATTAACAATATCACTGCTTCTACTCAAACTGAGTACGACAAAAAATATAAGCCATTGAAGCAAAAACAAGATTCAATTTTGAATACAGCTTTAGGTTATTTTAGTCGCGCATTAGAAATTGCAGAAGGGAAAGCTGAGGATACACCTGCTAAAAAGAAAGAGAAAAACGCATATTTAAACGATATTTTATATTCAATGCAACAAGTTTATGCCAATTTAGGCAATGAAAAGAAAACCATTGAAATGAAAAAACGTCGCGAAGAACTCGAGTAGCACCGCGATTCATCGCGGTGTACATTGCGATTCATCGCAATGTATTTCGAATCAAAATCATAAAAAAACACCACGAAATTTCGTGGTGTTTTTTTTTTATTTCACCGCGATGAATCGCGGCGCTACATGAATCATCGCATAAATCAACATTTTTCATTCGGATTCGGATAATTATCCGATTGATCTTCAAAAGTATTATCCAGGCAAACAAAATCCTTTTCTAATAAAAGAAACAATTTCGAACCATTTTGTAATGGGAATTCATATTGAAATCCAACAATATCAGTTTCTGTCCATTCTTTTGCAATATGAGCAGGGACACCGAAAGTCATGGTATCATCCTTAAAAAATGCACATAAATTGGGCTGATTTTGAACTACTTTTAATACATAACAAAAAATAGAGTTCCCAAAATCAGTAAATTCCTCTACATATTTTTCCTGCTTAAACTCTTCAACTTCCGATTTACTTAATCTATATCTAATGGAATTTCCTTTAATTCTAATTTTCATTGTATTCTGTTTATTTGCTTCAAATATTCAAATAATTTTAATTGCTTTCCTATTATTATGAAATTTGATTGTAATTAGGTGTTTAAAGGTTTTTTGACCATTCTTAAAATCATACATTTTTCTTAAAAAAATTGGATTCGTCTTTTTTTTGTAATAATGTGGCAACCCTTTTCGTAAATTGGTGTCTAATTAGCAATATGATGAAAATCCAAATTACCCTTTTCTTAGTTTTTAATGTTTTATTTCTTGCAAATCTAGCTGCAGAAGAATTACCACAGCAAGGTCAATTAAAAATTATACCTCAACAAAGAAGTATTCAGGAAAACCCAAAATTAGTTCAAGTTGGAGTAAATGCTTCAGATTTTGTCAGACAATACTTAGTTTTTAACAGTAATAATTTGAATTTAGCGCCGAGTCCTTACGATTTAAACGTAAAACTATTTCAAAATAAATTAAACATCAGACCCAATACTAGATTAGGCTTAAGAATTGGATTAGGATATCAATTTAATGAAACAAGCAATACGCAAAACAATTCATCAAGTGATTTTAAAACAAGAGAAGAAAATATAGCTTACAGACTTGGTTTTGAATTTCAACAGGATTTATCAAAAAGATTTACTGTATTTTATGGCTTGGATTATATAAGATCCAAAGGTAAAAACTTTACTGAAAACAAATTTAATAATGGATTAGGTGTTATTGAAACAAGCACGAATGAGCAAAGTTCAAAAACCAGAGGAGCTCAAATTGCATTTGGGGTTCAGTTTAAAATAACCAATTATTTAAACATCAATACAGAAGCATTATTTGGCTATGTAACAGGTGAATCAAGCACAAAGTTTACCGGTACCGCTTTTCCGGATGGAAGAGTAGATGCTGGAGGTAGACGTAATTTTGTTTTCTCCCCACCGTCTTTTATCAATCTAAATTTCATGTTTTAATACCATCAAAATGAAAAAAACTATTTACGTTTTAGCAGGGATTCTAATTTTTTTAGTAGCCTGTAAAAAAGTTACAAACAGCGAATCTTATTTAACTTCAGAAACACCATTATTAGGCGAAACTGCAGCTGATTACTCCATCAGAGGGAAAGAAAAACATCTTCCTTTTCAATTATCTCAAAATTCAACTTTTTCGAATGAAAAAATTGAATTAGGGCGAGTTTTATTCTATGATAAGAAGTTATCTGTAAATCAAGCTATCTCATGCGCTAGTTGCCATAAACAAGAATTAGCATTTTCTGATGGTGTAAAAGCAAGTAGGGGATTTGGTAATGAAGAAACTCCTAGAAATTCTATGGCAATTGTTAATTCCGATTTTGGTAGAGGTTTGTTTTGGGACTTAAGGGAATTCAATGTTAGATCAATGGTAACAAAGCCGGTTCAAAATCATATTGAAATGGGCTTTGATTCTATTACTCAAACTTTAGATAGACTTCAAAATACAAGTTATTATCCGGCTTTATTTGAAAGAGCTTTTGGTACTAAAACAATTACAGTAGAAAACCTTTCGGAGGCTTTAGGTGGATTCGTCTCAAATTTAATCTCTTTTAAATCTCCTTATGATTTTGCAGCTGATAACAATTTTGCAAGTTATACCTCAGAAGAGATTAGAGGATGGGAAATTTTTAATGAAAAAAGATGTATAGGTTGTCATGGATTTGATTTAACTCAAGGTTGGTCTACTGAAGTTGCAAACATAGGTTTGGATTTAGTTTATAAAGACAAAGGAGCTCAAAATGTATTTCATGGTGGAATTTTTGAACCACCATTTGACCCTAGAATGAAATCTGGTGAAGGCTTTTTTAAAGTTCCAACTCTAAGAAATATTGCATTAACAGCTCCTTATATGCACGATGGAAGATTCGCTACTTTAGAAGAAGTGGTTGAACATTATAATTCAGGAATTAAAGACCATCCAAATTTGGATTGGGCTTTGAGAGATGAGATTTCTTCAGATTTCTCTAAGGTAAAAGCTAAGAAAATGAACTTAAGCGCTTATGATAAAAAAGCATTGATTGCTTTCTTAAAGACATTAACCGATCAAAGTTTTATTCACGACAAGAAATTTTCTAATCCTTTTGTAGCAAAAGTGAATTAAGAGCGCGACTTTTGAAAAAAGGCCAGATATAAATGACTAAACTTTTTATCTATAATAAGAGAAGTTGCCTGATGGTAGCTTCTCTTTTTTTGTTTTTAATTTTCTTTTCTTGTGGTAAACCTAAAAAGGAATTTATTCTAAAGGTAAAACTTAATAAACTTCAGGGTGATCAAATTTTTGACAAAGATTTGGTTTTAGATATGGTTTTTGATGCCAATGAATTTGGACTTGATTCAGTTCAAAGAATAGCTCAGCAAATCTTTTTAGAAGGACTAGATCAATATAAAAACAAGAAAAACACAATTAAGGCAATTACACTTTTTAAAGAATCATTGCTGTATTTTCCATCTGCCAAAACATATTATGAATTGGGAAATGCCATGTTAGGTTTCAGACAAAATCAGGCTCTTCTAGAACAAGCTCAAACATGCTTTGAAATAGCTCAGGATTTATCATTTAAACCGGAATATGCTGTTCATTTAAAACTTGCCAAAACTGCTTACTTAATGGAAAAACTCAGAAAAGATGATGATAATTATAGATGGTGGAGAGTTAGACATGAAATAGAAAATGCTTTTAATACTGGCTTTTTCGATACAACTGCAATTCAAAGTGACCCTGATTTTGCTGAATTTGTAAAATCACCCTCATACAGGGTATTAGTTATAGAGAATTTGGCTAAAAATGCTTCAGGAGGTTCTTTTAGCAAATTTGATATTTTTAAAAACTCATTCACCAATCATAATCCTGATTTAAAGATTGCTGAAAATGAAGTTTCTATGGAAAACTACAAGCAATCAATCAGTTATGAATTCGCTGATTATATTCCGGAAATGGAAAATGTTAGTTTTGGAAGAGAAGTTTCAAATGATTTTTACTATGTAGCCAAAGTTGCTGAAACTCCTGAATATGTGGCATTGGTGTATGCAACATCAAGTTTTGATGGTGAAGGATATCAACCGGTAGAAACTATTTTGGCTGTGTATAATAACCAAGGTAAACAAATTTCAAGAAAAGTTATTGCTTGTCAGTGTAATGCTGAAAGAATAAAAACATGTAGTTTCAATTCAGGTAAATTAACAATAGAAGAAAAGAAGAGAAACTGGGAGAAGCCAATAAAAGATTTTGGACCTGATGATAATACAGTGGTTTCGGTAGATTTAATTGCAAAAGCAGTTTTTAGTTTTAAAAATACTGGTATGATAGAGGCGGAAGATGTTCCTGCAAATTTTAATGATTCAATCAGAATAGCAAAAAACTAAAAACATGAAAAAGCTAATTTATTTAATTGGATTCATTATTTGCCTATCCGCTTGTGAATCAAAAACAGAAATAGAAGAAATTGAGGTACCTGCAATAAGAGCTTCTAAGTTATTTTATGCGGATTCAGTTTATTCTTATATGATAAAAAATGGCGACAACTACCAACATTTGTCACATTCATATCTAAACAAAGCCAAACAAGAAAAAGACCCTGAAAAGGCAATTTGGTTCTTCAAAAGAGCTATTAGTTTATATCCTCAGGTTGATTCCTATCGTGAACTTGGTGAACTGTGCCTAAAAAATAAAAAATATAATGATGCCTATTCTTGTTATAACTTAATTGTAGATCAAGCTTATATGAGGATTAATGGTGAGTATAAGGATATTCATATTTTTGGAAAACCAAACAATGAAGATTTTGAGAACTTTATAATTAGCTGCATTTACAGCAATTCATTTTACGATGATTTAAGCCGATTAGTTTTCAGAGCTATTAACAATGGTGCTAATAAAGAACAACTTAAGTCATTTATTTATGAAGACTCAAGAATAAACCTGGTTTCAAATCCTCAATTAAAAAAGAAATTAGAATTGGTTTTTATGGATGATGAAGAACTAGAAAAATATACAGAAAAAACTGAAAACTTTTTAACATTTATAGCTGATTTTAAGATACTTGACGAGCCATACATTGTAAATTTTGAAGACATTCAAAAGTTTAATTATACGGAATACCAACAAGGGGAATATGATGGATATGATTTAACCTATATGGAAAGTAATTTTCTTCCTCAAAAGAAAAATAATCCGGATTCATACTTGAAATACAATAAGATAGGCAAATTTCTATTGCCTGATTCAAATATTATTGCAATTTATAAAACCGATGATTCTGAATACGGAATTGAAAAGCAAAAGAGGAATATTGCCTATTTTGCTGCAATTTATTCTCCATTAGGGCAACTTACTGATTATAAGAAAATTGCCTGGCAAGAAAGCCAAACTTCAGCCACTTTAAACTGTTTGAATAACGAATTTGAAATTTCTATTTTTAATCGAATTTGGGAGAAAAAAGAAGAAGTATTGTCGAGTGATAATGAATTGAAAAATATTGTTTTTAGCAAAAAAGAAACTTTCAAAATAGAAAAAGGGAAATTTATTTCGAAATCATAATCATTTGTTTTTTAGCATAATAATGGGCCAAAATTAAATTAGGAATCCAACTTAACCAAGCCACCAAAGCATACATAGTTGAGGATGGAAGGTGAAAGAAAAACGGTAAAACCAGCACGTAAAATCGTAAGCTTAATGCCGATAAACAAAGTCCGAAACTTAAACTCATCCAATAAACATGTTTTTGGATGTTAAGCTGTTTGATGCTTTTATATGCCAAATAAGTGCTTAGAATCCATAAAAAGGCGCTTAAAACGAAAGAAATTTTACCATAAAGACCTCCATTTCCATAAAAACCCATTATCATTCCTCCAGGACCCGAAACTATTAAAACCAATCCTACATAGAGTTTACCCAAAATGCGATGTATTTCGGGATATTTGATTCGAATCGGGTTTAAAAACTGCAAAAAACCAATAATTAGGACAAAAATTGAGCTCCAAACGTGAATTTTAAATCCAATTTGCCAAACTAACTTATGTTGAACTGAGATTTTACTTAAAAGAAAACGGGTTTCAGGATTTTTATAAAAGTAGGGGATACTTATAAAAATCATTGAAATTATTCCCGCTACGATTAAAACAATAAGTAAAAAGTTAATGACGGTTTTTATTGAAATCATTTGATAAAATTATCTTTTTATTGGCATTTTAGTGAATGTCATTTAGATATTTTAATCTAATTCTAAATTGGATAAAGGCTTTGATTATCAATAATACTTCAAAATACATCAAATATCCACAAACCAAAAGATATCGGCGTGTTAATTCATGAAATTATGACGAAAATCTTTGATTTAAATCTAATTTATTTAGAACTTGCATAACCTTTACGAAAATACATGAGACCAAGCAACATAATGAAAGATTGGATATTCAATTATCGAAATGATTTAGATATTAATGCCAAACTTTTTATTATCAGTAATTTTATAGTTTCGTTTACTTGTTTAATTGGATTTTTAGGAAATTACTTTCTTGGTTTAGCAATAGAACTAGTTCTTTTAACATTCATCATGTTTGTAATTAGTGGAATGATGTTCTTTTATGTTAGAAGACTAGGTTATGCCACTAAAAAAATGGGATTGTTATTGACACTATTCAATTTAATCTTCATGATGATTTTTTGGCCAAGAAATGGCGGATTCTCCGGACCAATTCTTCTGTATTATTCAATTTTACCAAACTGTTTAGCAATATTTTTAAATAGGAAAGAATCCTATATTAGCTTGGTTCTGGGTTATTTAATTACTATTGTTTTTTTATTAATCTATTTCTTAAATGACACTTGGGTAGTTCCTTACGAAAGTAAATTGGTCCAGTTGATTGATTATACAATTTCACTTTTTATGGTTGCCTGGAGCGTTTTAGAAATCTCACTATTTTATAAAGAACAGCAAGAAAAATTATTAAGTCATTTAGAAGAAAAAAATCGTCTTATTGAACTACAATACAGCGGTTTACAAGATTTAGATAATTACAAAAATGCTGTTTTTGCAACCTTATCACATGATATAAAAACGCCAATTAAAAATGCCAAAACCATTTTTGATTTATTATTAGATGATGATTTAGATAAGGAAGAAAAGAAGAAAATAATTGAATTGGCCAGCATTCAAATGGCTGAAACAGGTAGTTTGGTTGAGAATATTTTGTATTGGGCCAAATCACAAATGAATGGCTTGAAAATTAACAAAACTGAATTTCAGCTAAATGAGGTAACAGAAAATGTACTCAATAACAATCAAATTCAACTTAGTTACAAGAAAATTGAACTTCAGAAAAACATACCGGAAGGAATCATAGCATATGGTGATAGAGAGTTCTTTGAGATCATTCTTGGTAACCTAATTAAAAACGCTATAAAGTATTCAAATACAGGTGGTAAAATAACCATATTAACTCGTACAAATGCCGACAGAATGATTGATATTCAGGTAATTGACGAGGGCGTTGGGATTCCGGCCGATAAATTAAATGATATTTTTTCTTCAGGATCAAGCACTAGGGGAACTTTAAATGAAAAAGGAACCGGTTTGGGATTGAAGATTTCTAAACTATACACAGAGCTTAACGGCGGAGAAATTTATATCTTCAGCAAAGTCGGATTGGGAAGCAAAATTGGATTTACAATTCCTGAGTTTTAAATGTTAGTAGGCCATTAGGATTTGATTTCCAAAATTACAAAGAATCTTAGTGGCTGAAGTTTGTATTGTTTATTTGTAATCCAAGAAGCTTTTGTTCGAATCTGCAAATAATAATGGTGTAATTATTAGCATTGAGTCTATTAAAACAATCATAATAATTATCCTATAATTAATATTATGTTAAATAGCAATGTTCACATAATAAAGTACTTATATCCTTTTTGAGTGCTTTTATGAATAATATCCTCCAAAATCTAACAAGTTTTATTCCCCTACTTTTCATTCGATTTCTTTATAAATAAAGTGGTCCAAGTTTCTGAATTTTTTTCGAGGCCAATTCAATTCCTGCCCTAACAGAAGTTTCATTGTTCTTTCCATCTAATCTCTCATTCAGGAATCCAGCCCAAAAGGCATCACCGGCTCCTGTGGTATCTTTTACCTCATTTACTTGATTAGCATCAATTTTTACCCATTCCTTATTTTCATTGGTAAACCAAACGCCATCAGCTCCGCATGTTAAACAAGATATCTTTGTATTGTACTGATCTAAAAACTCTTTAGCCATATTCTCATCAGCCAATTCACTTCCAATAAATCTTTTAAAATCATCCAGACTAAGCTTTAATAGAGGCTCCATGCTGCATAAATCTTCAAAAACCTTCATTCCTGTGTCAGACTGCCAAATTTGTGGAGCAAAATTCCAATCACAGGAAATTTCCTTTCCCAAAACAAATGCCGACTTGAAAGCCATTAAAATATTTTCTCTGGCTGGTTCTTTACTTAAAGCAAAAGCACTGGTATGTAGAATTTTAGATTCCCTTATCAAGTTGGTATTTATCATCGGAATTTGAGAATCCGCCATTCTATAGGCAATAAAATCCGGTGAATTTTTGCTTTTCCCTACCAAAACCAATGAACTTGGGAAATCTGGATTTCTGGAAATATTATGTGATTCTAAACCAACTTTTGCTAAATTTTTCACAAGAAAGTCCCCTATCGAATCATTTCCCACACAAGCACTTAGCTCCGCATTTCTACCTAACCACTTTAAATTTGCACATAAATTAGCCGGACTACCTCCCTGGAATATTTCAAAAGATTTAGATTCAGCTAAATTACCTACATATTCACTACTGATTAAATCGGCCAGTAGTTCTCCAATTGCTAAAACATCAATTTTCATACAATCCTTTCTCTGCTAAAATGTAACCGGCAGCACTCCAACTACAGAATTTAATTCCATTTGCTTCACCTGTTTTTGAGTTTAAACATTCATTAAATTCCCAATTATCTCCCATGTTTACAGCTAGATAACAAGCCTTTTCTAAGCTAATTTTTAATCTTTCTGACAGCTCAGGTGCATTTGTTTTCAAAGCTGCAGCCATAAAACCATTCCATACGGGCCAAATTCCACCATTGTGAAACTCATTAGCCTGATTTCTAAATCTATAAGCAAAATTATTCTTCAAAACTTCCATCTTTAGGTCATTATCCTGAATACTTGGATAAAATGATGGAAATAACTGCTCCTTGGTATTAAACCAATTGCCTAAATAAGCGATGGTTTGTTCCTGTATTTCAGCAGTTCCCAATTTTAAAATTAGTGCCAATGCGTTGGCTTGTAAGTCAAATTGAGGGTAAATTTCACCCGGATTAAATCCCATCAACCAAAATGATTCTGGGTAATTGGCTTTTTCTCTTTGCAATAATGGCAAATAGACATTGGAGTTTAAATTGTCCCTCCAGAAATTATTCTCAACTACTTCCCTAATTTTTAAAGCTTTATCTTTCCAAATCTTAATCTCAAATTGAGCTGCTGCCAATTCTAAAGCATAAATTCTTAACAACTGATCGAAAAGAATATAACCGTGTTGAAAATACTCATCTGCCCAATCGCCACTTAATGGAACATAAATTAAGTGTTTGCCATTAAATTCCCAGGCATCCATCACCTCAAATGCTTTTTTAACTTGAGGGAATAGTCTCTTTTTCATTTCATCTCCTTGACTTTTCATCAGATATGAACACAAGCCAATTACTGCCCATGAAGGATTATCAGCTCTTCCAACTGCGCCACCATAACTTACCTGACCTGTTTGAGGAATCACATTGGAAGGAAAATAACCTACAGGATGCTGAAACTTAAATATAGTTTCTAAAGTACTTTTAAATGTGAGAATTAAATCATTATCACCACTAGCAAGTGCAGCCAATCCGCAAACTACTCCATCTCTTGTCCAGATTCTGGAATAATTATCTTGACCATTGGCACTTGCTAAAAATCCTTCTTTAACTGAAGCATCTTTTAGGACTTGAATTGCTCGATTATAGGCTTCTGATTGCATTTTATCTAAATATATAAACCACTATAAATGTGATAACCAGCAACAAAACACTCAAAATCCTATAATTATTGTACCATTTTAAACCCTTCATTTCAATGGTTTCCTCTCTGTACATTTGAGGATTCCAAACCAAACTTTTTAATTCTTCTTTTGATTTAGCAGGTCCGCTTAATGAAACCAAAAATGTAACACTTAGGCATGTAAAGAAAATTAAAGGAGCTTTTAACAAAAATGGAATTCCTGCAGCCCATTCATTTCCTAAAACTTGAAATACAACAAATCCAATTCCAATAATAAATCCGGTAATTAGTCCGGCAAATGCACCGTTCGATGTAGTTCTGGTTGAAAACAATCCTGCAAGAAAAACTGCAACAACTGGTGGTGAAATTAAAGCCAAAACTCCTTGCATATAATCCATAAATGATTCTGCTTTAGATATTTGAGGCGCCCATAGAACTGCAATCACCATAAAAAATAATGTTGAAATCTGTCCGCTTAAAACCAACTTTTTAGAACTTA
This sequence comes from Bacteroidia bacterium, assembly GCA_049243005.1. Lineage (GTDB taxonomy): Bacteria > Bacteroidota > Bacteroidia > UKL13-3 > UKL13-3 > CAISCU01. The sequence continues at coordinate 13,517 of JBMLOK010000361.1, forward strand.
TGGTTGGATTAAACTTCTGAATAATATCCATACTTACCAATGTTGAAGCTGAATTTAATGTTGCACTAACTGCAGAGGCCATTGCTGCTAAAAAACCAGCAATTGTTAATCCAATTAAACCACTTGGAAGAAATTTAAACAATAAAGTTGGATAAGCTTCGCTGCTATCTTTCAGATTTGGAAGTAGTTGAATGGCAATAATTCCAGGGAAAACCAAAAGGAACAATACTGGAATTTTTAATAATCCTGCAAATAATGCTCCTTTTCTACCTTCATCTATGTTCTTGGCACTCAATGCTCTTTGAACAATAAACTGGTTGTTACACCAGAAATAGAATCCCAATAAAGGAACCCCTAAAACTAAACCAAGCCAAGGCATACTCTTATTTGAATTGGGCAATACCAAATGCATCATATGGTCGCCTTTTACATTGGCAAGCGCTTTGATTTCTTCCCATGATCCAGCATTCTGGAATACTAATACTGCCAATACACAAGCAGAAAACAATAAAATCAAGGTGTTTACAACTTCCGTTTTCATAACACTGGAAAGTCCACCCAAAACGGTATAAGAAGCGGCAAATAAGGCCAATGCACCAATTACTAAATACGGATTTAAGTCTCCGGCTATAAAAGAAATGGTTTTATATCCTGCGTATAAAGTACCCGCAGTATCAATAAATATGTTTCCAATGAGGGTGATTACCGAAAAGTAAAAGCGACTGCGGTAATCAAAACGTTTTTCAAAAAACTCAGGCATAGTATAAATGCCGGTTTTGATATAAAAAGGTAAAATAAAGATACTAAAAATAACCAAGACCACTGAGGCCATCCACTCGTAATTAAATACAGAAATACCTCCATTATAAGCTCCTCCGGTTATAGCAACCAAAGAATTGCTGGAAATATTAGCCGCAAACATCGACAATCCAATAACAGGCCAGGTCATTGATTTTCCGCCAAGAAAATATTCTTCAGAACTCGATTTTTTACCGGATTTGATTCCGTAAATAATTATTCCTGTTACATAAACAAAAATAATAATGAGGTCGATTTGTGTAATATTCATATTTGATTTACTAAACTAAATGTTTTTTAGACTTAAAATGAAAACCGGGGCCGAATACTCGGCCCCGAATCTTCCCACCAACAAAAACAGTTTTACTGTCTTGCAATTAAACAGTTCTTTTAATTAGAAACTCAATCTTAATGTAGCAGAAATTGATCTGCCCATGATTGATCTAGCTCTGATAATATTATCTGTATTTTCAGTAATTGAACCTTCTTCAGATTCTGTAATACCGATAGTATTCAATAAGTTGTTACCATTAACTGAGAACATTAAGCTCTTTGTTACTGCAAAATTTGCATAAGCTCCTGTAATTACATAAGCCGGCATTACTAATTTATTGTCATCCTGAGCATATGAAGCACCAGTTCCAATGAAGTTTAAACCTACTGAATGTTTTCCTAATTTGTAATTAGCAAATAAGTTGTAAATAACTGGAGATTGTCTTCTTGGAGTTTTGTCTTTGTTAGCTCCTGAAGTAATTTTAGCATTTGTATAAGTTAAGCTACCTCTTAAGTCAAAAGCTTTATTGATTGAATAAGTACCTTCAAGTTCTAATCCCATAGATTGGTAATCGTTTTCAATAACTTTTTGAGTAGTAGCTTCATATCCGCCTTGCTCATTTACATTTGCATAAAACGCTGTTACAAATAAACCTCCTTTTTTGTGTCTTAATTTATAACCAATTTCACCTTGAGAGATTTCATCATAAGTTGCTCTTGCATCACCACCAGCTAAAATTGATGAGCTGAATAAAATTCTATCAGCTTTTGCTGCTGCACCAGTGCTATATCTTCCAAAAACTGCACTTGATTCATTCAATTTGTAATTTGCACCAACTGAATAAGATAAGTAATTATAAGTATAATCTACTGCTGTTGAAGCAGCGTAGTTAATTGAAGAAACACTGATTTCATTAGCAGAAATAACTCCATCATTGTTCATATCAGATGTTGATTGAGATGCACCTGCAAATGTTCCTGTAACGTGACCCATATCATATCTTAAACTTGCATCAACTGATAAATCTTTCATATCAAATGTTGCACCAACTGTTGGAGCAGTGATATCATATTTTGTATCGTAACTTCTTGTACAACAGTTGCCCCAAACAGGAACACCATATGCAAATTGTCCATTATGAGTCAATCTTGTAGCACCGGTATCGATATTTAATAATCTGCCACCATCTCCATTTACATCCATTAAATATGAATTCCATAACCATGTCATTGATACAGTTTGGTTTGATTTGTATAAACCTACATTGATATTAAGATTTTCGTTTACTTTCTTTTTGATTTTGAAATCGTTTACAAACAAATTGAAGTTTCTTAATTCAGTATCGAATAAATGCACCAACATAGCTTTATCACCAGTAAAAGCAGCGCCATTATCGGCATAAGTTAAAGTAGGATTGTTTAATGTCCAACCCATTGCACCTTGTAAAGCAGTTAATTGTGAAGCAGTTGAACCAACACTTGCAGGGAAAGGAGCTATGAAATTACCATTGTTAATAGAAAAACGACCACGGTTTTCTAATGACCAGCCTTCTCCCAAATCAAAATTAAATTCAGCACCAATTGCTTTTGAAACCGGATGCATCCCATCAGCAATATCAGCTCTTCTTAATTCACCACTATTACCATAACCAACGCTTTGTTGTAAGAATGGTGAGTGTAAAGTACCTCTAAGCGCATCAAAAGTAGAAAGTGATTTGTAAACAGGATCAGCATTTGTACCTGAAACCTGAATTGGCATTGGCATGTAAGCAGCAGCTCTGTCGTTTAAGAATTTCATGTATAAACGAGCATAACCTTTGCTGAATTTTTTAGTCAAACTTGCTTTAATCTGTCCGCCATTGTTGGCATTGTATCCAGCTGTTCTTACACCTTCGCCTGTTCTGTAGAAACCACCGATATGGAAACTTAAATCTTTGCTAATTGGACTTCCATAATCGAAATCAGTTCTATAACTTTGGTAGTCTAAACCTAAAGTATTAGCAACACTTCCACCTTCAACTTCACCGGTTTTGCTAATAAAGTTAATGATACCTGCAGGTGAATTGCTCGACATTGTTGATGCTGAACCTCCACGAATTGCTTCAATTCTTGAAATGCTTTGATCTGCTCTTAAAAAGATGTCGGAAGTAGCAAAAGCCATATCGCCAAATTGTAACACAGGTAATCCATCTTCTTGTAATTGAAGATATTTTGAACCACCAGATGAAATTGGAACACCACGAACAGTGATGTTAGTATTACCATCTCCGGCAGAAGCTTCAGAACGAATACCAGGAATAGCTCTAAAAATTTCAGCAGTTGTTCTTGGAGCTGCTTGATTGATGTTTTCAGCTCTTAATGTTGAAATAGAAACACTCGACTCTAATTTTGATTTAGGATTGGTTACCCCGGTAACAACCATTTCTTTCAAGCCCATTTGGTCTTGTTTTAAATTAAAGTTCTGAGTAAATGATTCTCCGGTTAATACTACATTGGCTTTGGCTTTTTCATAACCCACCATAGTTGCAATTACAGTTACTTCTTCCATTCCTGAAGCATCGAAACTCAATTTGTAATTACCTTTTTCATCACACATGTTTCCAATTTGTGTGCCTGAAATCATGACAACTGCTCCTGGCATTGGAGCATTGGCTTCATCGAAAACCTGGCCCTTAATTGTCTTTGTTTGAGCCATTGAAATTAAAGATGCTAAACTAAAGCCTAGACTTAACATCAATTTCATGTAATTTTTTCTCATATATTATTTGATTAGGTGAATCGAAGTTATCAGACCACCCTATTACTTGTTCCGCAACAAATTCCGCAAACCATTGCGCAAACGTTTGTTGTGGATAAGTTTGGACTAAAACCAATTCAAAATCAGCATAAAAGAGAAGAAATTTTGCGATTGAGTTTCATTTCAATTGCAATAAAAGGCTTCAAAAACATCAATAAAATTATACTTCTCTATTTACACTTTCAATACTAAAAGCAGGAACACAAACACTCCAATAATTAGCCGGCTCATCAAACGGATTGGAATACCTAATCCTGGCTCCAGCCTTTATTAATAGCGTATCTCCGGCATTTAAGATGATCTCCTCCCCGTCTATTTCAATTAATTTCTTCCCACTAATCATAATTGTTATTTCATCAAATGTGGGTGTTTGGTGCGGTTCAGACCATCCTGATGGTGCAATCATATGTGCAATACTGAACTTTGAATCGCCGCTGCTTGCTAGGCCAAAATGCTCTTCTATTGTTTTACCATCAGTAGTTGGGACAACAAATGGATTTTGTTGTAATAAGTAATTTTTCATCTTTTTAATTTTCATTCAAATAACCAAGTTTTATTCAATTAGTTCTAATCCATATAAGAAAACACTTTTGCAAAGAAGAATTCGATAGTATATATTGTATTACAATTCCATGAACAGAGTAACAATAAAGGACATAGCCAGATACCTCAATATCAACCCTTCAACGGTATCGAGGGCATTAAGAAATCATCCTGATGTGAGCAATAAAGTGAAGGAATCTGTTGTGCAATTGGCAGATAAATTAGGCTACAAGCCCAATTTTGCTGCCATCAATTTAAGAAAAGGAAAAAGCGGAACTATTGGTTTGATTATACCTGAAATAGCCAATTATTTCTTTCCGAATGTTGTAAAAGCAGTTGAAGAAATTGTTCATGATCGAGGTTATAATTTATTGATTCTTCAATCGAATGATAGTTTAGACAGAGAGATTCAAAATGCTGAAATCTGCGCCAGACTTGGAGTTGAAGGAATCTTGATATCATTAACAAAAGAAAGTTCAGATATAGAACATTTTCAGGAACTCATGTATAATGGCACACCTATTGTATTTTTTGATAAAATTATTCACGATACCGTAGCGTATAAAGTTACAATTCCTGGTGAACAAGCTGCTTTTGATGCAGTTAATTTCTTATTAAGTAAAAACAAAAAAGCCAAACGAATTGCAGGTATTTTGGGAGATGAACGTCTATCTATAACTCAAGATCGTTTAAGTGGATTTAATAGGGCACTTCGTGAACACCAAATGAAACAAGTTCCTGGAATGGTCAATTATGCTCATAATTCAGTTGAAGCAGGTGATATTTTCGAAGAGCTTTGGTCGAGCACAAAACGCCCTGAATGCCTATTTTTAATGAGTGATGAGATTTTGGAAGGTGTGATGAAAAGGGTTTATAAAATGAAACTGAATCTACCTCATGAAATGAAAATGATTTGCATGAGTGATGGATTTTTACCATCGCTTTATAATTTCGACTTTCCTTATATTAAAACTTCAGGCTTCGACTTAGGACATGCTGCTGCAGATTTACTCTTTAAGTTAATGGACAATAAACCAATGTCGACACAAACTTATTTCATAGAAACTCCATTAGTTGACCCCGATTATATTGCACCTTTAAGTATGAGTTTAAATGCAAACATCTAATAATGATTCAATTTATAGAATTGCAGCCATTTGGGCTTTTGCAGAATCAGGATTAGGTGGATTAATGCATGCTTTTAAAATTCCATTTACAGGTATTTTTATTGGTGGAATGGCGGTGCTTATGTTGATTTTACTTGCTCATCAAACAAGTAGTAAAAACATCATTCAGATGACTCTATTAGTCATGTTGGTTAAATTAATTGCTAGTCCACAAGCCCCTGCTCCTGCTTACTTAGCTGTTGCATTTCAGGGATTTTCAGCAGCTTTAATTTATTTGTTTATCCCGCATAAAAAAATTGCAACTATCTTATTTGCTTTGCTTGCGATGATGGAATCTGCTCTGCAAAAAATCATCATAACAACTTTAATTTATGGCAAAGCTTTTTGGGAAGCAATTGATCTATTTTCGCAATCTGTGCTAAAAGATATGGGCACATTTTCCGACTTCCAGTTAAGCTGGTGGCTCATTTCTACCTATTGCGGCATCTATTTTATTTGGGGAATTTTTCTTGGCTTTTGGGGATTATCCATTCAAAAAAGAAAAGAAGAAATGGGACTTCAACTATCCAATTTTATAAAAGAAAATCAAATTCAAATTCCGACAGATTTTACATCAAACAATAAAAAAAAGAAAGCAATTTTACCTTATATATCGATTTTGGTAATCTTGGCAATGTTGACTGTTTTTTATTTTATGGGTTTTAAAAGCAAGGATTTAATCTGGGTTTTATTAAGAAGTCTTTTTGCATTGTTGTTTATGATTTTCATTTTAAATCCTATCATCAAAATTTATCTAAAAAGATGGTCTGAAAAGCAATCTGATAAAAGGAAAAAAGAAATTGAACTTATATTAAGTCATTTGCCCTTTATTAAAGAAAATTGGTTTCTAGCAAAAGAAATTACCCGAATTTCAAATCCGGGAGACAAAGCACTTTTTAAAACACTTGAAACATTTATATTCTTGAGTTTATCCCATCATGATTCCCGCCAATAATAGGATTTTTATTTTAAGTGATCATATCAGGATGGGTAAAACAAATGTTTTATCTCAATGGCTAAAAAACATCTATTCTAAAGGTGGATTTCTTACTCCGGATATCGATGAAAAAAGAAAGTTACTTAGTCTGAATACAGGTATTTATCACAATTTTGAAGTTGATGAATCTTTTGAAGAAAAGGTATCTATAGGACGATTTCATTTCTCAAAAAAAGTAATGGATGATGCTGCCGATGAGGTTTTATATATATTAGATAAAGGCGTTCAATATTTAGTAATTGATGAAATTGGAAGATTGGAAATTGAATCGAATTTGGGTTTTTATCCCATTTTAGATGAAGTAATTTCGAATTATAAAAAGCCTGGTTTAGGTTATTTAATTTTAGTTATTAGAGAGTCTCTATTACAAAGAGGAATTGAAAAATTCCAATTACAAAATGCAATTGTATTAAACATTGAAGCCTTTAAATCGGCAACAAAAAACCATGGTTTGATATTGGCCGGTGGCGATTCAAGCAGAATGGGCATAAAAAAAGGACTAATCAAGTATCATGATAAATTTCAACAGGATTTTCTTTTCGAAGAACTTTCTAAACATTGCGAAAAGGTGTTTTTAAGTCTAAAGATTAATACAATTGAAAACAATCCAGGTCTTCTTCCGACAATTGAGGATAATAAATCATTTTTAGATAAAGGTCCGATGAGCGCTTTATTAAGTGCTTTGTTGCAAAATCCATTAGCTAATTGGTATGTTTTAGCTTGCGATTATCCTTTGATGAATTCAAGAGATATTGAGTTTTTATACAAGTACTTTTTGATATCAGAATCGAGTGTTTGTTTTGGAAAAGAAAAAAATTATGAACCATTGTTGGCGGTTTATCACAACAACGACTTTCATACTTTATGGAAAATGTTTGTTCGAGGAAATGAATCATTAAGGAAGTTTCAGGAAGCCATTAAACCGCATGTTTTGTTACCTATAAATGAAGATATTTTATTAAGTGTTGATACGCCGGAACAAATGATTGAAGCTCAGGAAAAATTATGAAACAAGCAGGAGTAAAAGTATTTTCAATAAGCAGATTTAAAGAAGATAAAATCGAAGTTGATAATGATTTACTGGTTATTGAAGAGCCATTAGAAATTCGAATAAGATTTGGTAAACCTGAAGAGCGAAAAGAAATGAATCTGGCCATTACTATGAGAACTCCGGGTAATGATTTTGAATTGGTTCGTGGCTTTTTATTTAGTGAAGGAATTATTCAAACTGCCAATGATATCAACAGTATCAAGTATTGCGTCAATACCAAAGAAGAAGAAGAAAATAATATCATTAAGGTTGAATTAGCCGATTGGATTCAATTGGATGAAAAGCAATTCAAACGCAATTTTTATATCAGTTCAAGTTGTGGTGTTTGTGGCAAATCGAGTATAGAATCTGTGATGGATTCATGCAAAATGAAAGTAAATTCAAATAAAAAATTTGAATTGAAACAAATCCTTTTGCTACCAGAATTGCTTCGAACAGAACAGATCAGTTTTAAGTATACAGGCGGCTTACATGCATCAGCTTTTTTTGATGATAAAGGCAAAATAGTTTTATTAAGAGAAGATGTTGGTAGACATAATGCATTAGATAAATTAATTGGAGCCATGTTAGAAAATCCAATTCATGAATACGGATTGATTTTAAGTGGCCGAATCAGTTTTGAGTTGATGCAAAAAGCAGCCATGGCAGGAATTCAATTGGTTTGTGCAATTGGAGCGCCATCGAGTTTAGCAGTAGAAATGGCCAAAGAATTTAACATCACCCTAATTGGCTTTCTAAAATCAGACAAAATGAATATTTATTGCGGGGAAGAGAGAATTGTTTAGGAATAAATAATTCAGAATTACGAATTGCCATACTCAAGTTGATACTCACGACTCTGAAGGAGTCGCATGTTTATAGCAATCTCTCGATGAATTGGTGCGACCCAGAAGGGGTCGAATTGTATTTTGTATGAATTGTGTTTTAAAAATGTAAAGTTTTCTGGTTCATTAAATCCAAAAATAATTAAATCTTCAAATTTAACTCAATCATACCATTCAAATAAAAATTCATCTTTAAAATCGACGTTAAACTTATTAAGAAATTCAAGGTATTCGCATTTAAAGGACTTTTTCATATGATGCATTTTTTGATTACCAATATATTTCACAACGCTATCTAATGCAGATTGACTGTACGAAAAAGCACCAAAACCTTCTTGCCAAGCAAATTTATATCTTGAAATATTTCTTTTATTAATAAACTCATTTGAGGACTTTTTTATTTCTCTAATTAAATCAGACAAACAACATGACGGCCTCATTCCTATCAATAAATGTATATGATCAGGTATACCATTTATTGCTAACATTTTTTGGTTTTTATTTTCGACTATGCCCGTAATATATTTATAAAGATCTTCTTCCCAACTCTCATTTATTAAGGATTGTCGACCTTTTACTGCGAAAATTATTTGTATATAAATTTGTGAATATGACCCTGGCATAGTTTTCAAAAATCAAGTGAAAATTTTATATTTCAAAAACTAAGAATAAAATTTAAGCCTTACCTAAATTGGATTAAGGAAAACCATAAAGTTCTTAAAAAAGACATACGACCACCTTCGGGGTCGAATTGCTTTTGCTCGAATGTTTCTATAAACATGTGAACCTGTCGGGTTCATGAATTTGTACCAATAAAAACGGTATTTCATTAACATCAAAAATTCCACTAAAATTACTACTCACGACTCAGAAGGAGTCGCATGTTTGTAGCAATATCTCGAAGAATTGGTGCGACCCTGAAGGGGTCGAATTCTAAATATATGAAATTCGCAAATTGGAAAACCTTTTGATTTATCTAATCAAAAAAACAAAAAAGCCGCTCCAAAATTGAAGCGGCTTTTCTTTTATTTAAGAATAAAAATTTACTCTGTTGGTGGTGTTTCGGTTTCTTCCGTTGTTGCTTCTGAAGTACTTTCAGGAGCTTCTCCGGTCATATCAATTGGACCTTCGATGATGGTTCCATCCTCTCCTATCAATTCATCTTCTTCACCTTCAATTACATCAATTTTTGCTACCGATGCAATTTCATCTTTATCACCAATATTAATCAATCTAACACCTTGGGTTACACGACCTAATACTCTCAAATCTTTCATTGCCAAACGAATGGTAATTCCAGATTTGTTTATAATCATGATATCGTTATTGTCATCAACATCTTTGATTGCTACCAATTTACCTGTTTTATCAGTTATGTTCATGGCACGAACTCCTTTACCACCACGATTGGTGATACGGTATTCTTCAACCTCAGAACGTTTACCCATTCCATTTTCACTTACAACCAATACATTGGTTAAAGCTGGATCTGCAATAGAAACCATTCCAATAACTTCATCACCTTCATCTAAACGAATAGCTCTAACTCCAGTGGCATTTCTACCCATCGGACGAACTGTACTTTCATTGAAACGAATGGCTTTACCTTCTCTAGATGCAATAATGATTTCGCTGGTACCACTGGTTAATCTTGCTTCAACCAAATGATCACCTTCTCTAACAGTAATGGCGTTGATACCATTTGCTCTAGGGCGACTGTAAGCTTCCAATGTGGTTTTCTTAATGGTACCTTTTTGAGTAACCATAATCACATTTGCTTGGTTGATATACTCTTGGTCGTTTAAGTTTTTAACATTCAAGAATGCTTTCACTTTATCATCAGCCGGCATATTGATGAGGTTTTGAATTGCTCTTCCTTTTGAAGTTTTTTCACCTTCAGGAATTTCAAAAATCCTCAACCAGAAACATCTTCCTTGTTCTGTAAACAACAACAAGAAATTGTGATTGGTTGCCATGAAAATGTATTCAACAAAATCTTCCTGACGTTTTGCAACGCCTCTACTTCCTCTTCCACCGCGGTTTTGAGTGCGGTATTCGCTCAATGATGTTCTTTTTACATAACCCAAATGTGAGATGGTAATTACCACTTCATCATCCGGAATTAAGTCTTCCATGCTCATCTCGTTTCCGCTCATTTCAATAATTGAACGACGAGGATCAGCATATTTTTCTTTCATTTCAAGCAATTCGTCTTTGATGATTTTCATACGAATTGATTCATCACCAAGAATTTCTCTTAAATGTGTAATAAACTTCATTAATTCAGCGTATTCTGCACGGATTTTATCTCTTTCAAGTCCGGTTAAACGCTGTAATCTCATATCTAAAATAGCTTTTGCTTGAATTTCAGATAATTTGAAATTTTCAATTAATCCGGCTTTTGCATCATCCGGATTAACACTCTTTCTGATTAATGCAATTACCTCATCTAAATGGTCTAAAGCAATTAATAAACCTTCTAAAATATGAGCTCTTTTTAATGCTTCATCTAATTCATATTGAGTTCTTCTAACAACTACTTCATGTCTGTGTTCAACATAAAACTTAATTAAACCCAATAAATTCAAAGTTTCAGGTCTTCCTTTAACCAAACAAACATTGTTAATGTTAAATGAAGTCTGTAACTGAGTGTATTTGTATAATTTGTTTAAGATAACGTTTGGAACTGCTTCACGTTTTAAATCGTAAACAATACGCATACCATCTCTATCACTCTCATCCCTGATATCAGAAATACCTTCTATTACCTTTTCATTGATTAACTCAGCTGTTCTTTCAATTAAATAAGATTTATTTACTTGATAAGGAATTTCAGAAACAATGATTTGGTTTTTGCCTGATGCTGATGTTTCGAAATTGGCTTTTGCACGCATTACAATACGTCCGCGACCCGTTTCAAAAGCTTCTTTTACACCTTCATATCCGTATATGGTACCACCTGTTGGGAAATCGGGAGCCTTCACGTACTTCATTAAATCAGCAACCGTAACTTCCTTATTATCAATATATGCAACAACACCATCAATTACTTCGCCTAAATTATGCGGAGCCATATTGGTTGCCATACCTACAGCAATACCTGAAGCACCATTCACTAATAAATTAGGAATTTTAGCCGGCATAACTGTCGGTTCTTGCAAACTATCGTCGAAATTGGGACGAAAATCAACTGTATTCTTCTCTAAATCAACTAATAACTCTTCAGCAATTTTTCTCAATCTTGCCTCAGTATAACGCATTGCAGCAGGTGGATCTCCATCCACAGAACCAAAATTTCCTTGGCCATCAACAAGCATATAGCGCATATTCCACTCCTGTGCCATCCTAACCATGGTATCGTAAACCGATGAATCACCATGCGGATGGTACTTACCTAATACCTCTCCTACAATTCTCGCTGATTTTTTGTAAGGTCTGTTCGATGCCAGCCCCAATTCTGTCATACCATACAAAACCCTTCTGTGTACGGGTTTCAATCCATCTCTAACATCCGGTAAGGCCCGGCTCACAATAACCGACATCGAATAATCGATGTAGGCGGTCTTCATTTCATCCTCAATGTTAATCGGAATAATTCTGTCTTCTGCCATTATTTAGGTTTTATTTTCTCATTCAGCATTAAAATAGTTTCAGTAGTACCCTGCTACCATTTATAGAGCTAAAATCAAAGCAACGCAAAATAGACAATTAAAATGAGTTTATGAGTTGAAAATACCCACA
>JBMLOK010000362.1:0-1267 GCA_049243005.1 Bacteroidia bacterium
CGATTCACCGTACTTTTCTTTTTCTCCAAAGACTTTAAAGCGAATGATTCCCCAAAAAACAACAACTAGATAGAATATTATTTCAGATACAGGAATGGTATAATTCAAAATATTATTCCGGTTTTTTATCCTGAACTTCTTTTGCTTTTTTGGCTAAAACATCTTCTAACAATTGCATACCAAGTAAGCCACTAATAGCTCCGTTTGTGCCATCTCCCGAGCCTGAAATCAATACATCAGGAATGATTTTTACTCCTTGGTTTCCTATTACTTCTGTTACTTTTAGTTTAGTGAAGTTATCACCACCCATTGCCGAAACAGATAGTTTATAAGCTTCAGCATTTGATTTTCCTATTGCCAAAATTTTCTCCGCTTCAGCATTACCTTCAACAGCAATTTTTTCAGCTTCAGCATTTGCTAATGCTTTAATTTTTGCTGCATCAGCATTTGCAATTAATTTGGTTTTTTCAGCTTCAGCACCTGCAATTACTTTTAATCTTTCGGCTTCTGCAGTAGCTTGAATTTTCACGCTGCTTGCTTCTCCTTCTGCTTTTTTAACAGCTGCATCAGCTACCCTTTGTGCAATCCATACACCTTGATCCGATTTTACAATTTCTTTTTGCATATCAGCAATAGCAGTTTCTTTTTCTAAAGTCTGACGGGTTTGTTCTGCTTTTTTCTGTGTTTCAAATGTTACATTTTGTTCCTCTGCCAGTTTTCTGTCGGTTAATGTTTTCATTAGACTTTCAGGTGGAACTATGTCTCCAATTAGAGTATCAACGCCATTTACATTGTATTGCTCAAGTACTCTTCCAATATGCATTTTAGCTGATTCTTGTCTTTCTTTTCTTGTACCTAAAAATGCAATAACATCACTGTCCTGTGCTGAGTTTCTGAAATAGTTTCCAATGGTTGGTTCTAATACCTGACTTACCAGGTTATTCATATTACCAAAACGTGCAATAACTTTTGGAGCTTCAGTTGTAGGTATATGAATGATTTGAGATACATCTAAATTGAAAGGGAAACCATCTTTTGAACGTACAGTTATTGTAGAAAGATTTTTATCTAATTGATGTGATTCACTTCTGGCACTTGCCCAGTTAAGAACAAGGTTTGTTGTTGGAACCAATTCAACTCTCATGATAAAAGTATTTACTGGATATTTACCCGGTCCGAATGGTTCTGCCCAAACTCCTTTTTCACCTTTAGTAACAATATTACCATGTTTAAATTCACTGCCACTTAAATCTTGTCCTTCATTGCC
>JBMLOK010000362.1:1367-4019 GCA_049243005.1 Bacteroidia bacterium
CGACCCTTACAACCACCATTTTTTAAGAACATTTCTGCACTTTGAAATGCATCACATTCTATTTTACGAGCAAGGATATGTCCTGTTGGGAGTTCATTACCATCTTTTGCAACAAACAATCCAATTTTGCCTTCAGGAATTACTGTTAAGGCTTGCATGGTTATTTCATATTGCCAAATCCATTTCCAGAAATAGATACCAGGAGCAAGGGTTTGAGCCTGAAAACCGGCTTCACCTTCTAAAGCAATGATTCTTCCATCGGGTAATTCTTTTTTGTCTCCGAATAACACAAATTTTTTGGTAACCAATCCAATTCTGTCTTCAGGAACAATGACTATTCCAAGTAAAACTCTAAAAGTAAATTTATAGAAAACAAGCAGTAATACGGGTACTGCAATAGAAATGATGGTAGTAAGTTCCATAGGTTTTAAATTAAAGCGTGAAATTAAATAAAAATTGGAAATTATTGTTTTGTGCAACTATTCTTTTACACAGAATTAGAAATTATTGTTCCATGCAAATGGAGATTATTAATTTTTATGAATTGCTAATTTTTTTAAACTCTGGTGGCTTAAAGCAATTAGATATAGAAAGCGCATACGCTGAGTTTTGTATTCGATAAATCAATACGAATATGATTAAATTAGCTTTTCAAATTATTATGGTTATTTTAAGTTCGGATTTAATTTCCGGATTGTTCCATTGGTGGGAAGATGCTTATGGAAACCCCAATTGGAAAATTCTAGGTAAACACGTAGTTATACCTAATTTGTTGCACCATACAGAACCCAGGGCTTTTTTAAAAGGGAATTACTGGCAGCGAAACAATACTGCAATTATTTCAGCCATTATTTTAATTGGGGTTCCTGCTTGTTTTGGATGGTTTAGTTGGTTTTATACTGTATGTATCCTTTTGGCTTCCCAATCGAATGAGGTGCATCGCAAAGCTCATCAAACAGATAAAGAAAATGGCAAATTGATTTGTTTTCTGCAAAGGCTTGGTTTAATGCAATCAAGAAAACACCATGGTTGGCATCACAAGGCTCCTTATGATTGTAATTATTGTATTCTAACAAATTACTTGAATCCGATTTTAAATGCAGTTCATTTTTTTCCGATTATGGAAAAATCAATTGCCATTTTATTTGGCATAAAACCTTTAAGAGCATCTGCTATTCGTGGAGGAAAATAGAATTAAAAAAGGGTACAGGTCTATTCGATTTTGTACCCTTTTTAACTATGCTTTTTCTTCTAAAGTGCCATCAGCATGCTTGGCAAATCTTCCTTTGTTTCTTGGATGTACTTGGTCCATTCTCGACCAAGGCCATCCGCCAAATTGAGTGCGGTGGTAATCTTCAAATGCCTGATTAATTTCTTCTTTGGTATTCATTACAAATGGTCCATATTGAATCACTCTTTCTCCAATAGGTTTACCTTGTAATAATAAGATTCTGTTTAAACCTTTACCTGCTTTTAAACGAATACTTTTATCGGATTGAAGACTAACTGAATGATATTTTTTTATGATTTGTCCTTCAAGGTTTAAATCATCTCCTTCATAGAAATATATTTTTCTGTTGATACCTTTTGATGCAGCAGGAATAGTCCATTCAGCTCCTTCTTCTAAAAAGATATTCCATACAGCAACTTCATGCATTGGATTTGCTGCCCATGAGTTTGGTGGTGGCTGAAGTGCCTTGTGTTTGCCAATGCTTCCTGCTATTACTTCTATTGTTATTTGCTTTCCGTTTTTATCTTTTTCTTTGATTTTCGGAATTGATTCAGACCATAACATTTTAAAATGTGGTTCAACCATTTTTTTTGCAGCAGGTAGGTTAATCCAGATTTGAAATAATTCCAATGGATTTTCTTTATCCTGTTTTAAAAGTGGAAACATCTCTGAGTGTTGAACTCCTTTTCCTGCTGTCATCCATTGCACATCTCCATTGCCATATCTGCCCGCTGCTCCAAGAGAATCAGCATGGTCTACCAATCCTTTTCTAACTACGGTTATGGTTTCAAATCCTCTGTGTGGATGACCGGGAAATCCGGGTACTTGACGACCATGATACATCCTAAAACCATCCTTTATGATAAAATCATCTCCTAAACTTCTTCCTGATAAAGATGTTGCAGGTCCCATGGCAACATTACCTTTAGGAAAATGATCTTCGTGATGAACGCAAAACAAAAATGGGTCTAAGGTTTCCCATTGAAACCCCATTGGTTCAATGTCGAGTATCGCTGATGAATTTTCCATACTTTTTTTGATTGTATTAGCTGCATTTTCAAATGGAATGGTAAGTGCTGTGCCTATACCAATTCCTAATCTTCTTAAAAAACTTCTTCTTTCTATTCCCATCGTTATTTCATTTTGATGTCTATATCTATACTAAAATTATAGTATCCTTTTTGATAAGCTTTATAATTGGTATGCCAGTAATTGTTCAATACATACAAAAACAAGGTGGATGGATTTTGGTTTTCACGCTTCCATACTTTGGCACCATTTAATTGGTTTTCATCAATAGGGGCTCCAATTTCAAATAAAGCAAAATCGGGTGATGAAATCTGAATTTCGTAATCTTTATAATCTAATTTTACAGCCTCTTCAACACATATAAATTCCTTGTTAGAACCGGGTAATTGTGA
>JBMLOK010000362.1:4119-6921 GCA_049243005.1 Bacteroidia bacterium
GGTTGTAGTAGATTGTATTTGTTCAGGTCTAAAGGCATGGTTTTATTTTCTGCATTTATCAATATTATTCCACCATTTATTGAATCAATATTAACTGATATATTGGTTGGATTATTTTTATATACTTCAGGTTCTTTAGGAATGATATTGACAATTTTGCTAAAGTACTTTTTTGCTGAATCAAGAAAAGCTCTTTTGTATTTCCATTGTTCAGTAGTAAATGGAATTTCGGGATCTGATATACTACACCATGAACCCCAAGTGTGCTCATGGAAGAGTACTATACTTTTATGGAGATTATAAAAATCAGCTTTGTTTTTTTCGTATAAATTCAATTCTTTGGCTGTTTTTTCAAATTGAATAGTAGAGCTTACCAATCTTCTAATTTCTATTTCTTCCCATGCTGTAGAATAAGCACCATCTTCCCAATAAGGTGTAATTTCCCCTGTTTCTTCTGGTAAAAGAGCGGAGTATTTATCTTCAAATTCTTTAAAAAGAACAGGGATGGAACTTAACTTTAATGTTGGTGCTGCATAGGTTTCATTCCATTTTCTTACAAACTCAGATAAGTTTTGATCAACCGGTCCATTATCTGCATTTTTGGTATAGCGCAATTGAACCATATCATAGGGATACTGGTTTTTTTCTAATTCAATAACATAATCCGATATGCGTTTTTCCCATTCAGATTGTTTCTGATTTTCAGTAATTCCATGAAAATAGGAGTACCCTTTTCCTGCTGTCCAAACCAATAGTTTTTGTGTTGAATCCAGATTTTCTTTCCAATAAAAAATCTTATCTCCTTGTTCCTTAATCACACCACCAACTCTATCTCCTAAATGTGCTTGCGTATGAACATAGTTTGGTCCAAACGATAGATATTTATATCCATTTTTAAGATAAGCTTTAAAGGCTGATGAGCTTAATCCCGGTATATCAGTTGTCATGATATTATCTATTGGCAATTGATAAGTTTTTCTTAGGTAATTAGCATATTCAAGTGCCCAGTTTTGTTCTTCAGCACGACAAAGTCCGGTGAGAATATTGGCATAGTTACCGGACAATACTAACTGACCATTTTTAACATGATAAATAAATTGTTGTATTTGTTTTTCATTAGCGATTCTAAAGAAATTTTCGACAGCCCATAAGGATTCAATATGCCAGACAGGTAGGTTTTCTGGTGATTTGTGTGATTCTATCCATTTTATAGCATCAATAATATTGTTGTTTTGAATTTTTTCTACTTCTGTTTGATGATGAGAATATCCAATATCATTATGAGAATGATGTATGATATGAAATTGGATATTTTTGAATGGATGAAGTTCAATTGTTTTTATAATTTGTTCCTTTTTGTTGAGCACTAATTCAATGTTTCGCTTCCCAATCAAGGAAGTATCAAATGCCGCAAAACTAAATTCATTATATCCCTTTTTAGCAATAAAATTCTTTGTTTCACCATCTATTTTAATTTCAAGATTTGATTGATTGAAAGGGTTATCAATATGGATATTTACTTTTCGTTTATTTTGATTTCTCAATAACAAATTACCAACCTGGATTTCTGCAGCAAATTTTGGTGAGTACATAAAAACCATCATCCAATCGCGGCTTGCTGAATCTAATCCAAGAAGTTTAAATTCTACTTTTTGTCTAAGCAAATCAGAAGGTATTTTTAAGTAAAGTTTTCCAAAGGCATCTTTGTTAATGTCTTGGTCTTCAATTTTAAAGTGATAGCTTATTCCATTTTTTTCACCGGTATTTGTGCTTCCCAAGGATTGCTTTTCTTTGGTTTGAATGATTAGAATGCTTTTACTATTTAAGCTTAGCTCAAAGGAGCGAGTTCCTCCACTGGTGCCAGTGGAATGGGCGATAAGTAGTTCGTAAGTGACATATTTTGCATTACCTGAATAATTGTTTACACTCCATTCAATTGGCATTTTGCCATTTGCTCTAGTTAAAAGTGCTGTTGAGGCAAACTCATGAAATGGAGAATAATATTTGATCTCTTCCCCTGATATTTTTTTATTATATCCACTTAAGGTATCCGTGCTTACTGCATAGCTTTGCAGATTAACCAAACAAAATATAAGAGTTATTATTTTTCGCATATGTCAATTCCTAAATAGGACAAACTAAAGATTATTTTATTCAATAAAAAATTTGAGTCATTCTCTTTAACTATTTCCTGAATATTGGTTTTAATAGGGTAATTTTAAATCTTTTTTTAATATTTAGTGGTTTCAATCCTGAATTATTGAAGTAGATAAAGAAATTATGGGTAAATTTGAGCTTTGTTTTAGTTCAGTTTAATTTATTTGATAAGTTTTATTAGTGAGAGTAAACAATATAATTTTTGATTAACATGAAAAAGGTATTAATTATAGATGATGATAAGATTAATAACTTCCTTTCTACTTTAAACATTAAACAAACAAAAATTGCAATTGTTACCAAAGAATGTTTAAATGGGGAGGAGGCTATTGAATATCTTAATAATACCGTTGATTTACCGGATATCATTCTTCTAGATATCAATATGCCCTATATGGATGGCTGGCAGTTTCTAGAAATTTTTCAGGAAACAGAAAGGCTTCGAGAAATTCCAGTATACATATTATCCTCTTCGAACTATGATGTAGATATGCAGAAAGCCAATAAATATACTTCGGTAAGGGGTTATATAGTTAAACCACTGAAAAAAGATGTGCTTTTTAGTATATTAGAAAAGTAAAAAAAAGTCGCCCGAAAGCGACTTTTCTTACCTAATCAGTTTTATTTTCATTCAACTGAATTCTC
>JBMLOK010000363.1:0-3233 GCA_049243005.1 Bacteroidia bacterium
ATTGAGTTTGAGTTTTGAGCAACAGACCAAAACAGTATTGTGTTTGAGTTTTGAGCAACAGGACAAAAACAGTATTGAGTTTGAGTTTTGAGCAAAAGGCAAAGACTCTCACTGATTCTCACACCCACACCCACACTCAAACTCACACTGATTCTCACACTCACACTCACTCCCACACTCACACTCAAAAGCCCTGCATGAAGTGCAGAGGTTTTCAATTTGTTCTGATGCCTCCCCAATTTGGGATCATGGAATAATCCCTAACTCTCATCGGATACTTCGAGAGAATAAAATTAAAACCGGTCGTATGCTAAAAGGAATAACATTTAATTTTTTTATTATTGTTTCTTATTAAAAACAACCCCTATGAAAAAAAATATTTTAATGTTACTACTAGGGACTATCCTAGCAAGTTCATCGTGTAATAAAAAAGATGATTCAAGTTCAACTTCAACGCCTATTTATGATCCTCAAGTAAAAATTGATTTTTTAACAACAGGAAATTGGAAGATAACGGGCCTATCCATTAATCCAGCTGTAGATCGCGGTGGACAAATGGTAACCGACCTAATGCCTGAATTGTCGAGTTGGAATAAGGATAATACGCGATTATTCATCGCAAATGGTTCTGGAATTCAGGATGAAGGGCCAACAAAATTGAGTCAAACAGATCCTCAGATAATCCCTTTGTTATGGTCGTTTAATAGTGATCAAACAAAATTTACCCTTTCTATTTTGGAGCCTAGTAGAACTTATACATATAGCTATGATATGCTGCAATTAGATGCATCTACTTTGAAATATACCTATCCTGAAGATGGGTCAAAAGTTGGAGGAATACCCGGAAACACCTATGTTTATACCTTAACTTATGGTCATTAATGTTTCAAAAAAATAAATTTCCAAGATTCCCAGATACGTTTATTATTAAGGAGATTTTCCCACTTATACTTTTTTGTTTTATCAATTAATAATTACATTGGCAAAACAGAAAAAACAATTAAAGCCGATTGCAATCAATTGCCCTACCACTTCGCTTTGTATTATTTAGCATTTTCTATTTGCATTTAGACCTTATTTTTTGCTATTCTTTTCTCAAGTATCAACTTAATAAGTTACTAATTTTCTTTGCCCTATTGGGTAAAACAAGTTGGAGAAATCTCTAGCCGTATCTTAGTCTAATTAACCACCAGCTTAACTACTTTTTGAGCATCTTGTGAATTAATCTTTACAAAATAAATTCCTTGTTCAAGTTCTAAATATAAGTCAATAATGTTTTGTGCAAATAATGTTTGATTTTTAAGCACAGTATGTCCTGAAATATTTATTATTTCCATCTCAACATTTTGTTTTGGTGTGTTATTTATTTGGAAACAAACCCTCAGATGGATTTGGAGAAACGGTAATTGTATAAAGGAATAATCCCTCCAATTCACGAAATCAAAGTGTCGAAGAAAGCAAAGAGCATTTTCTAAAACTTTGGGGTACAAAAAAAACCTGCATGAAGTAAAGCTAAGTGCAGAAGGTTTCAATTTGTTCTTTTACTTAAATAGATGAAATTAGAAGGTTCACATTTTTATAGGAGATAAATCAAAAGATTTTACGGAAATCTATTTTGCCTTGTAATAAACCAAACCATTCTTAGAAGCACAACAAAAGTTAAAAGAGCTAGTATCGGCAAGGTTGTATATGTCCAATCCTTTTTGTTCCATATAATCCTCATAAACAGAAACCGCTAGCTTAGGAAATACAAGACCTGTATTTTTCTCTACGCCTTTTTTTCTATCTAAAAAAAATGCACCATAACTATTCCCTTTGCGATAACCATAAAGTTTATCATTTAAGGAATATTTTCCCATAAAGTTGATAGCATTCTTCCAAATCTGATCATATTCTATTTGAAGTAAGATTATGTTTTGCTTATTTATCAAACCGAATTTTCCATCTTTTTTCACTACAAAAATTCCTTGGTGATAGGTTTTTAAACAAAGGTTTTGATCTACTTTATAAATTGTTTGTTTCTTAAATATAAATTTTCCTGCTTGTCCTTCATCATCACTTTCATAACCCAACTCATCAAAGTCAAATCCTATAAATTCAAACATAATTGGAACTATTAGCAAGCCCTTTTCATTTAATAGGCCAAAACTCCATTTACCTGTGAATGTATCTTTAATTCCGGCCATATACATGCTGCCAATTGGGTTATCAAAATCTATGTATTGGTTGCGTAAATAAATCAATGAATCATACACTTCGCTTGAACGCTTATAATCTGAAAGGTACAGTCCATATTTCTTATCCTTAAAAAAAATTAAGGGCTCCTTTTGAGTTTGATGGGTATAGGGTTCGGCAAAGAACACACGTTCACCTACTGCCAATTCTGCCATATTATCCCCAAATAAAAAGGCCTTTTCATTCACGCGTTCAAAATTTACAGGAGTGCTAATCTGCTTTACTTCTTCAACTAATGGCATTTGTTCTATTGGCAAACTTTCACCATCAACCATTGGCACAAAATCTTCTTCGTTTTCTCCAGTAATTCCCAATGGCTCTTGCACAGGAATTTGTGCGCTTTGTTCATTTACATAAGGTTTACGTTTATGTTCTCCGCTTTTTTCGTCGTAATAAATAACATCATGAGCATAGTTTCCCTTTTGGTCGGTATAGGTGCAAATCAAAACTCTTTCTAGATTAGATTGGTTCCTTTCTATATTGAAATTAGACACATGATCCAATAATGGAGCAAGCATTAACTGTTTATGACCATCATATAACAGGATACTCACTTTTCCATCTTGAAACTTTACTAAAATGGCGATACTTCCTTTATGTGATTTGGCAGCTGGCGATACAACCATTCGAAAACCGCTTACATTTTCAGCCAATAATCTTTCTCCTTTTAGGTTATAAAAATTGCTGTTTTTACTAGTAAAAGCACTTTCATTTCCAACTATTATTCCTGCATCCAGATAAGTAAAATGATAGTGATTACTTTGGGTAATTATTTCTTTGGTACCAAACAACACTCCTCTTGTCGACATAGGTTTTGAATTCGAACCCAAGTTGGATTTTGAGTCAATTATCTTTGTAAATTCAAACACATTTTTGCCAATAGGAGACAAGAAAGAATAACGTGCACCTAAAACCATTTTGCCATTAACATCTGAAAGGCCAAACAAATTCCCTACTCTGTAAGGCACCAAAACTTTCTCTTGTGCATGGGTTACAAA
>JBMLOK010000364.1:0-1063 GCA_049243005.1 Bacteroidia bacterium
AAATGACCGCTTTTTTTTATTGAATAAAAAAATAATCATGATTAAACTAGGAGATAAAGTTAGGTTCCTCAATGAAAACATGGAAGGTTTTGTAACTTCCATTCAGGCAAAAGGAATTATAGGTGTAACAGTTGATAGTGATTTTGAAATTCCAGTTCCGGAATCACAGGTTGTTAAAATTCAGTTTGAAGAAAAGGCTGGAAATAACAATGAATCTGTAATCGCTGAAAAACCAAGAAAACAAAATAGCAATCCAATTGGCGTTTTCATTGCTTTTGAAAGAATAAATGACAACGATGTTCAAGCCTGGTTTCATAATAATTTTACTGAAAGAGTATTACTTGCCGTTTATGAAATAGAACAGCAGGTGTATAAGTTCAGGCAAAATTTTGTGATTGAAAGAGAGGATACCATTGCTTTTAAAAAGTATAAAATGGAAGATTTTCAAAACTGGAATTCACTGTATATTCAAATGATTTCAATAGAATTAAATACAGTAAAACCGGTTGCTCCAATTGCTAAGGAATTGCCATTTTATGCCAAAAGTTTTCATCAAACATTAAAGTTTAGTTTCTTTTTAAACAAACAAGCCTATCAATATAGAATTGATGAGCAGGATTTAACATTGAATTTGCAGAAACTGAAGGAAAAGGATTTTACTGAAAAGAATACATCAGCACCTGATTTAAAATCGAGACCTGAAGAATTAATCGACTTACATTATGATGCATTGTTGAGTAAAGGATTTCCTGCAGCCAAAGATGTTGTTTCTTTTCAAATGGATGTTTTTGTGCAATGTTTAGAGGCTGCTTTTATGCATAAAATGCCAAGAATAGTTTTCATACACGGAATTGGAAATTTGTATTTGAAAAACAAAATCCAAACCTGGTTATCAAAACATAAAGATATGGTTAAGGAATTTAGAGATGCTGACCCGGTGCAGTTTGGAGGGGGAGCAACAGAGGTGTTCATTAAAAATTAAAGAAATAGTCAATCACGGTGCAGTTTGGAGGAGGAGCAACAGAGGTGTTTATTAAAAACTAAAGAAATAGTCAATCACGGT
>JBMLOK010000365.1:0-2117 GCA_049243005.1 Bacteroidia bacterium
GGCTGACATCCCATATCTGCTGCACCTTGAACGTTATTTTGTCCACGTAATGGATTTACACCTACTCCTTTTCTTCCAATATTTCCTGTTATCAAAGCTAAATCAGCAATTTGCATTACTGTAAATGAACCTTGAGAATGTTCTGTAACTCCTAATCCATGAAACGACATAGCATTTTTAGCTGATGCATAAGCAATGGCTGCTTGTTTTACTAAATGTCTGTCGACACCAGTAATACTTTCCATTTCATCCATATTCAAAGCAAGAATCTCTTTCTTAAAATCCTCGAATCCTTCTGTTCTTTGTGTTATGAAATCTTTGTCTTCCAATCCGGCTTCCATGATATAATAAAACATCATGTTCAATAAAGCTACATTGGTCCCCGGACGTAATTGTAAATGATAAGTTGAATACCTAGCCAATTCAGTTTCTCTTGGATCAATAACGATTGTAGGCTTTCCTTTGATTGCAAACTGTTTTAATTTGGCGCCCGTTACAGGATGTGCATCAGTAGCATTGGCACCAATCACCATGATACAATCGGTATGTTTTAAATCGACAATACTATTGGTGGCAGCGCCGGTTCCATACGTTCTTTGCATTCCTAATGCTGTTGGTGAATGACAAACCCTTGCACAAGAATCAACGTTGTTGGTACCAATGACAGCTCTTACAAATTTTTGCATGAGGTAATTTTCCTCGTTGGTACAACGTGCAGATGAAATAGCTGCAAAAGAATCGGGGCCATAGATTGATTTGATTCTATTCAATTCATTCTTCAAAAACTCAAAAGCTTCATCCCAAGTTGCTTCATGAAACTCCCCATTTCTTTTAATTAATGGTGTTTTGATTCTATCTCCATGATTATAGAATGAAAACGCAAATCTTCCTTTTAAGCAGGTATGACCTTGGTTTACTTCTGCATCATAAGGAGCTTGAATCGACTTGATTTTACCAGCCTTTACAGCAACTTCCAAATTACATCCAACACCGCAATAAGTGCAAATGGTACGAACTTTTTTATCTACCACTACAGATTTAGATTCAAACACATCTGATATTGCAGCTGTAGGACAAGCTTGAGCACAGGCACCACAACTCACACAATCAGAAAGAGCAAAAGTAGTTTCTTGTCCTTTTACAATATGAGAATCAAAACCTCTTCCAGCCATGCTTAATACAAACTGACCTTGTACTTCATCACAAGCACGAACACAACGAAAACAATTGATACATTTAGAAAAATCAGACACCATATAAGGATGAGAAGTATCCTTTTTTCTATCTAAATGATTTTTACCTGCAGGATATCTCACATCTCTAATGCCAACCAGTGCAGCTACATCTTGTAATTCACAATTGTTATTTACTTCACAGGTCAAGCAATCTAAAGGATGATCGGTTAATACCAATTCAACAATATTTTTCCTGAGTTTTAAAATGCGATCTGAATCAGGATAAATATATGAATCTGCCATAACTGGAGTATGACAAGAAGCCATAGATTTTGGTGGACCATCTTGAGATAATGAAACGTCTACACTACAAACTCTGCATGAACCAAATGGGTCTAAGTTTGGAGCATCACAAAGTGTAGGAATGGACTTTTTACCATTGATTCTATTCACAAATTTTAGAATAGTTTCCCCTTCTAAAATTTCATGAGCTACATTGTTGATATAAGCGATTTTCATTGGTTAGTTTGGTTAATTTTAGTTTGGGAATTAATTTTTCAATTCCACAATTTTCCCTTTAGATATGATAAATAATGACCTCAATTCAGCTCCACATGGAAAGCCTGCATATAAGCCAATTCTATATTTTAATTCGTCCAGAATAATTTTGCGCAAGCCATCCTGTATTTTGTTTTGATTGAATTGAGTTCCAATAAACGGCATTCCATAAAACTCAAACAAAACTGATTTTTCTTGTGCAGGAGTAACAATGCTTGTTGTATAAATCTTTACTTCTTTTTCACCTGTAAAATAAGAACTATACAGGTTTCCATAATTATCCTTTGCTGTTGACTGATTAAACGTTTTCAAAAAAGAATCTACTTTTAATATGACACTTTCATTTTTCCAATTGATAAAAGCAAAATCAATATCTTTTTCATT
>JBMLOK010000366.1:0-3082 GCA_049243005.1 Bacteroidia bacterium
TTTATTTCGTGGTTCATGAATCCGTTTTTACAAACTCCAATAGAATACCTCAAAGGTGTAGGTCCGGCTAAGGCAGAATTGCTGAAGAAGGATTTGGAGATTTTTAACTTTCATGATTTAATTTTTCATTTTCCCTACCGACATATTGATAGAAGCCGCATTTACAAGGTAAAGGAGATTGATTCTTCGCTAGCTTTTATTCAATTAAAAGGCACAATTGGTAACCTAAGAACCATTGGTGAAGGACGAGCCTCACGTTTGGTGGCTGAATTTTATGATGGAAGTGGAGTGCTTGAACTGGTTTGGTTTCAGGGAGTAAAATGGGTTAAGGAAAACCTGAAAGCCAATAAAACTTACCTTATTTTTGGTAAACCTTCTGAATTCAATGGTAGTTTTAATATGGTTCATCCAACTTTAGACGACCCTGAGGATTTGCAAAACAAAAGGTATTTGCACATCATGCCATTGTATACTTGTTCCGAAAAAATGAAGGCAAGAGGAATAGATTCAAAAGCCATCATGAAAATGGTTCATGCTGTTATTTCAGATCCACGTTTTGAACTGGCCGAAAATATTCCTTCACAAATCATATCCAAATACCAGTTTCTAAGCAGGATTGAAGCCTTTAAACAAGTCCATTTTCCTGAAAATCTCGATAACCTGGGTAAAGCAGAACACCGATTGAAGTTTGAAGAACTCTTTTTTATTCAGTTGCGTTTGCTTCGTTATAAAATGAATAGGACTCAGGTGATTAATGGAATTCGTCTTGAACAAATTGGTGATTACTTTAATACATTTTATAATTCCTATTTACCATTTGAATTAACCAATGCTCAAAAACGGGTATTAAAAGAAATAAGAGCTGATGTAAAAAGAGGTGTTCAAATGAACAGGCTCTTACAAGGTGATGTTGGTAGTGGTAAAACCGTTGTTGCTTTAATGTGTATGCTCATGGCGCTTGATAACAATTACCAGGCATGTATGATGGCACCTACGGAAATTCTGGCTCAGCAACATTATCAGACTTTGGTTTCTTTATTAAAAGATATGCCTGTTAAAGTGGCATTATTAACTGGTTCAACTAAAACAAAAGAACGCCGACAAATTGCTTTGGATTTGGAATCGGGTGATTTACATATTTTGGTTGGAACTCATGCATTGATAGAAGACAAAGTTGTTTTTAAGAATCTGGGTTTGGCTATAGTTGATGAACAGCACCGATTTGGCGTAGAACAAAGAGCCAGGCTTTGGAAGAAAAATGTGTATCCGCCACATGTTTTGGTAATGACAGCTACTCCAATTCCAAGAACATTGGCCATGACTTTATATGGTGATTTGGATACATCGGTGATTGATGAATTACCTGCAGGAAGAAAACCAATTCATACAGTCCATCGTTTTGATGCAAGCAGATTACAGGTTTATGGTTTCATACAGCAGCAAATAGCTTTAGGTCGACAGGTTTATATTGTTTATCCATTAATTGAAGAATCAGAAAAGCTTACTTATAAAAGTTTGGTTGATGGTTTTGAAAGCATCATCAAAGAATTTCCTTCACCTAAATATGCCGTGAGTATGGTTCATGGCAAGTTAAAACCAGTAGATAAGGATTTTGAGATGCAAAGGTTTGTGAGAGGTGAAACACAAATCATGGTTGCTACTACAGTTATTGAAGTAGGAGTGAATGTGCCCAATGCATCCGTAATGATTATAGAAAGTGCCGAAAAATTTGGATTGTCACAATTACATCAATTACGAGGAAGAGTTGGGCGTGGTGCAGATCAATCGTATTGTATTTTAATGAGCGGACATGATCTCAGTAATGATGCCAGACTGCGATTAAAAACCATGACAGAAACAACAGATGGGTTTAAAATTGCGGAGGTTGATTTGAAATTAAGAGGTCCCGGAGAATTGGAAGGAACAGCCCAAAGTGGTAGCTTGGATTTGAAAATTGCAGACATTTCTGAAGACCATGTTTTGATAGAACAAGCGCGAAATGAAGCCAAATTAGTGTTAGAGAATGACATAAATCTTGAAAAAGATGTGAATAAATCGCTGAGTCTATACTTTGCACTTTACCAAAAAAATGCAAAATGGGGCAGGATATCATAGCCTAATTGCTATTCAAACAAAAGACTCCATTTTTAAGCTTTGTGTTGATTTAGAAAGCCTTACAAGTTGTATTTTGTGGGCTCAAAATCAAGTATGAAAAGCAGGTATCTATTAGCCATTTGTCCACCACAACCCAGCATTGGGATTATGGATGAAATGCGCGTTATGATGGATAAATTCCTGTTATTGGAAAATGCCTTGCCTCCACATATTGAAGTTTTACCAGAATTTCATTGGAGAGATTCAGAAGAGTATTTATTGGTTCACCAAATAAAATCGGCAGTACAAAATTGTTATTCTCAAGTGATAGAAATCGTAGAAATTGTTTGCGATAAAGAGAACGAACTGATTTATGCCAAAATTGAGGAGAACGAAGGTTTATTAACTTGTATGAAAGGTTTTTTTGAGAAAATTTCTCCTGAACCTCAATTTGAACCTTTTTCCAATATCAAAATAGCACACCGTGATTTAGAAAAAGGATGTGTGCAAAAAGCCTGGAATCGTATCAAAACCAAAGAACTTCATGGTGGTTTCTTAGCAGATAAAATTACCCTTTTCAAACACAATGGCGATTTATGGGAATCGAAGTATGTGTTTGATCTGGATTAAAAACAAGACAAGAAAGTTCCATTGAATATTCTTGCCTTGTTATGAATTTATTTCTTCAAATACTTTTCTAAAAACTGATCTTGTTCCCACAATAAATGAAGGATATTTTCCTTAGCTGCATAACCATGTGATTCTTTTGGCAGCAATACCATTCTTACCGGAGCACCCAATCCTTTTAGCGCTTGAAAATACCTTTCTGTTTGTAGGGTAAATGTTCCTGGATTATTATCGGCATCACCATGAACCAGCAACATTGGTGTTTTCATTTTATGCGCATTCATAAAGGGCGACATGGTATTATACACTTCAGGTACATCCCAATAATTTCTTTGTTCACTTTGAAATCCAAATGGAGTTA
>JBMLOK010000367.1:0-10153 GCA_049243005.1 Bacteroidia bacterium
CCGTTTCCCCATGTCCAAATTCGTTTTACAATTGGAAAATCAGATTGACTTGTATCTTGAGTAGTTAACAACAAAGGCAAACATGAAATATTAGGAGAAGAAGCAAATTCAACATTGGCATTGATTACTTGAATGGAATCAGTTTTAGTGAGTGAAAAAGAACATCCTTTATTATCAGTTAGCACCATTGTTACAGAATACTTTCCGGGATTTAACAACAAAGCAGAAACTGAATTCCCAACAAGAGTTTTGCCATCAATCATAAACTCTGTTTTCACGATATTGGTCATTGGACTCGTTGTATTTACCAAAGAAACCAAAAGTGGAAAACATCCTTTTTTAGCAGATATGTTGAATTTAGGATTCATCCCAACTTCAACCTTAACAGGTAAAGTAAAAACTGAAGTACATGATGTTAATGTGTCAAAAGCAAACAACTTAACCATATAAGTTGCCGAAGAATCATAATCGTGGTTTGGTGAATATTGGGTGGAAGAATCGCCATCACCAAAAACCCAAAGAAATTTGTTTCCACCAACACTTCGATTAATAAAACGCAACTGTGAATTTGAACAAGGAAGATAATTGAAACTATACCTCGCAATTGGACCAAGAATTCGGAAAACACTGTCTTTATAAATTCCCGAGGTACAGCCATTATGACTCATTAACAAACTCAGACTTTGCCAACCGGTATCATTAAAAAAAACGCTATTATTCAAAGCACTTCCTGTAAATGAAGAATCTTTTGTTACCCATGTATAACCAAAACCGGGGATTCTTAATTGGTTTGGAATTTGTAAACTAATAGGCTGTTCACCATAACAAAAAACAATTTTTGGTACAGTAAAGTTAGGGTTCAATACCAAACCAACTCGAATGGTATCAAACCTAGTTGAAACGCAACCTTCGGCATTGGTTGCAGTAAGTGAAACATAATACACTCCGGTATCGGTATAAGTGTAACTATGTGAAGCCAAATTACTGGTAACACCCGGTTTTCCAAGGTTCCACAAGAAGTTATTAAATGGAGGCGAATTGGTATCGTAAACACCAAAATTAACCAGTAAAGGAGCACAACCTTTTTTAGGACTTACCAATGGCAATACGAAAGCAGGCTTGATTTTAATGTATAAAGGTTTAACGAGTGTATCGCGGCAACCATTTGCATGCGTAGTAATTAAACTTACGGTATACTCACCAAAATTAGTATAATTTACGATTGGGTCTTTAAGACTTGCAGTTTGTGCATTTCCAAAATTCCACAACCAGGCAACAGCGTTTGAACTACTATCTTTAAAACTAACTGAACTTGGTACTTTACAATAATTTGTTTTATCAGCATAAAAATTAGATTTAGGACCGGGAATTACATTAATAAATGAATTTCGAATGGTAGATGCTATGCAATTTCCAACCCTCACTCTTAGTTCAAGTGAATGATTGCCAACAGGCAAATTTGTTAACTGCACATTTTTAAAACTAGAAACCAAAACACCATTGAGATACCATTCGAAAACAATTCCAAGAGTATCGAATGTAGTTGCATTTAATACCCTTACATTTCCGGGTGCACATAAATCAGGCGTTCCATCAATAACAAAATCAGGAACCACATCTATAAGTCTGATAAAATTTGGTTTCACTACATTTACTGTACATTGAGCCTGATTTACAACCCTTAAACTTACAGGAAAAGTACCCTTGGCATTATAGGTTGCCTGCGGATTTGCACTTGTTGATTGAGTAGTATTTCCAAAATTCCATAAGTATGAATAATTTCCAGTCGAAGGAGTAATACTTGGAGTGAAAGTAGGTTGAAATGGTAAACTGCATCCAAAATTTGAACTTGCAACAAAATCAACTACAGGTTGAGTTTGAACATTGATATAATTGTTTTTGATTAAAGAATTTGAACAATTATTAGAATCAGTAACCAATAAACTGATAGAATAATTTCCGGGCAGATTAAATGTATTTGTTGGATGTCTTTGGTTTGAAACATTACCATCTCCAAAATCCCAGGCCCAGGTTTTTAATCCTGTTAATACAGCCGAACTTGAATCTCTAAATTGTACTGATAAAGGAGAACAACCCGTTAATTTTAAAGCTCCAAATTTTACTGAAGGCAGCGGATAAACATCAATATAATTACTAACTGTTTTTTGATTTGAACCAGCTGCATTTGTAACAGTTAATCGCACAGTATATTTACCCGGATTCACATAAGAAGCAGAAGGGTTCATTAATGTGGAAGTATTTCCATTCCCAAAATCCCATAAATAGGTACTTGGATTACCGGTAGAAAGACTCGTGAATTGCACAGTTAGAGGAGCACAACCATTAACTTTATTGGCAACAAAATTTGCAACAGGCTGAGAAATAGTAGTAAATGCCAAGCAAATTAGCAAAGACAAAAACACATATTTTACAGGAATTCGCATACCTTGAGTAGATTCACAAAGTAAAGCAAATCAGTGGGTTTTCCTTTCTAGAATTGTTTTTTTAACAATTCATTAAACATCTTATTTTATCTCAATGAAAACCGGGCAATGATCTGAATGAACTGCATCAGGTATAATTCCGGCAGATTTAAGTTTGTGTTTGATAGATTCATGAATCATGCAATAGTCAATTCTCCAACCTTTATTTCTGGCTCTTGAACCGGCTCTGTAGCTCCACCAGCTGTAATGGTGCGGGTCTTTGTTAAAATGTCTGAAACTATCTATGTAACCTGAATCGGTGAATTTAGTCAGCCATTCTCTTTCTTCAGGTAAAAATCCACTTGAATTTTTATTACTTACAGGGTCATGAATATCAATTGGATGATGAACAATATTATAATCTCCACAGATAATCAGGTTAGGGAATTTCCAGCTTAATTCACGAATGTAATTTTCAAAATAATCAAGCCAAACCATTTTATAAGCTTGTCTTTCTTCGCCACTTGAACCACTTGGTATATAAACGCTAATGACTGAAGTATCACCAAAATCAGCTCTGATGATTCTTCCTTCTCTATCATATTCAGGATTACCAAAACCGTATTCTACATGGTCAGGTTTTACTTTACTAAAGATGGCAACACCACTATATCCTTTCTTTTCTGCACTGAACCAGTAACGGTGTTTGTAACCAATCACATCAAAACTATATTCTTCAGCACTGATATTAGCCGCCTCTGCTTTGGTTTCCTGAAAACAAAAAACATCAGCAGAACTACTTTGCATAAAATTAACCAAACCCTTGCTAATGGCTGAACGAATGCCATTTACATTATAACTGATGATTTTCATAACTACTTATAATCCGTATTCACTTAACAAATAAACCAAACCTGCTAAAACCACAGTGCCAAATTGTAATTCTCTTTTATTTACTTTATCAAAAGTATCATTCGAGGTATGATGGTAATCGAAATATTTTTGTCCATCAGGATGGTAACCAATTAAAGTAGTTCCTTGTTTTCTTAAAGGACCAATATCTGCACCACCACCATTTTCATCAAATGCCTGAACACCATAAGGACCAAGTAATTCCTGCCAGGCTGCATACTTTTTAAGCTCATCCTTTTTTAAGGTAAATCCAATGTGACGAGGCATAAAACCACCCGCATCAGTTTCAATAGCAGCAATGTGTTTTTCTTTATTTGATTCAGCTAATTCTGCGTATTTCAATCCACCTTTTAATCCATTTTCTTCATTCATAAACAAAACTGCTCTTATGCTTCTTTTTGGTTTGATACCAGAGTGTAGAATCAATCTCAATGCATTCATACTTTGAACTGTTCCTGCACCATCATCATGTGCACCTTCTCCATTGTCCCAAGCATCAAGATGACCACCCACGATAACATACTCATTAGGAAATTCTGATCCCTTGATTTCAGCAACAACGTTATAACTTAAAACATCAGGAAGCATTTCGCATGTTTGACGGAAATACAATTCAGCATTTGGATTTGCCTTTAAAATATCACTCAGAACCGCAGCATCAACAGTACTTACAGCACAACCAGGTATTTTAGTTATACTATCTTTATAATTTGTTGCACCGGTATGAGGGAAATCATCATATGCATGAGTCATACTTCTAACAATTACACCAATTGCGCCTTTTTTGGCAGCTTCTATCGGACCTTGTCCGCGTTGGTTTACAGTATTTCCATAAGCAGAACCACAAGTGAGTACATTATCAGGAAAAGGTCTTGAGAAGTAAACTATTTTTCCTTTTACAGATTCATCACTCATGGCACGTAATTCTTCAAAAGTTTTTACTTCAATTACTTTGGCTTTTAATCCGGATTTTGGTGTGCCGACACTGTTACCCAAGGCACAAATACTGAGCTCTGTTTTCTTGCCATTGCTCAAAACATAAGCTTGTTCTTTTTCACCACGAACCCAGTGTGGAACCATAACCGGTTGTAGCCAAACAGAATCAAAACCCTCTGATTTAAGAGATTTGAAAGCCCAGTTAACAGCAGCTTCAGCCTGAGGAGAACCACTTAATCTACCGCCGATTTTTTTACAGAGATATTCAAGTTGAGAATAAGATTTTCCACTTTGAAACTCTTCTTCAAACATTTTTCTGATGATAACTGAATCCTTAGTTTGAGCAATTAAAGTGCTACTAAAAAAGACAATAAAAATACCTAATAAAGCTGATTTCATTTATTAAAATTTAAACAGATAATCTTAATTAATCTGTATGCTGTTTCTACCTAATTTAACCAAACCTTTTTGCTCCATTGTTCTGAGCAAACGGCTAATTGCTTCGCGATGTGTATGTAATTCTTCAGCAATTTCCTGATGAGTAATATCCAATACTTTTACATTTAGTGCTTTGGCTCTTTCTTTGATATAATGCAAAAGTTGTTTGTCCATATTACTGAATGCAATCAAGTCGATAACCTGTAACAATTCCGCAAAACGTGTTTGGTAATTATTGCTGATATATGCTTTCCATTCAGGAAAACGGAACCAGTCTTCTGTAAGCTTTACAGGAATCATCAGTAACCTGGATTCCAATTCAGCAATAGCTTTAATCATACTTTTTTTACCCGATTGGCAACAAGTTAATGACATAGCACAAGTTTGACCGGGGTATAAATGATAAAGAAAAACCTCTTGTCCATCATCATTCTGACGAAGTATTCTTAAACAACCAGAAAGTACAATTGGAATAAACATGATTTCATCACCCGGCTGAGTAATTACATGATCTTGATGAAAGTTACGAACGCGAGCTTGCTGAATAATTTCCCTTTTTAAAGCTAAATCGGTAAAAAATAATTCCTTCTCATCTATGATTTGTTCCATAACTCAAGTGTAATTAAAAACTAGCTTAAACGCAAATTTAGTATTCAGCAATCAATAGAGGTAAAACTACAATAGAGACCTATTGAATTATAGGTCTTTTGATATTTTACCTTCACCAATTTGTTGGCGCCACATAGCGTAATACAATCCCTTTTCGTTAATTAAATCCTGGTGTTTACCTGATTCAATTACTTTGCCTAATTCCAATACGTAAATTCTATCAGCATGCATAATGGTACTTAACCTATGTGCAATCAATATTGTAATATGTTCGCGTTTAGAAGTAACTTCTCTAATGGTTTGGCTTATTTCTTCCTCGGTAATAGAATCCAAAGCAGATGTGGCTTCATCAAAAACAAGCAATCTTGGATTTCTTAACAAAGCACGTGCTATACTTAATCTTTGTTTTTCTCCACCTGAAACTTTCACTCCACCTTCACCAATAATTGTATCAATTCCTTTATCAGCTCTTGCCAATAAATTCTGGCAACTTGCTTTTTGTAATACAATGTTGATTTCTTCATCTGAAGCATCGGGTTTCACAAATAACAAATTCTCTTTTATTGAACCAGAGAACAACTGAGTATCTTGGGTTACAAAACCAATTTGTTCTCTTAGTTCATCGAGTTCTATGTTTTGTGATGAAATGCCATTGTATAAAATTTCTCCTTCTTTTGGACGGTATAATCCTACAAGAAGTTTAACCAATGTTGTTTTACCAGACCCTGAAGGACCAACAAAAGCAATGGTTTCACCTTTATTTACTTCAAAAGAAATATCGTTTAAAGAAGGACGATTTGAGCTTTGGTAACCAAATTTTACCTGATTAAAAGTAAGTTTTTGAATCTCATTTAATGGCTGAGGAGAAACTGCTTTTGGTTCAATAGGTGTATCGAGAATTTTCTGGAAATTAGCTAAACTAACTTCAGCTTCACGATAGATATTTATTACGTTACCCAATTCCTGAATAGGACCAAAAATAAAGAATGAATAAAACATCATCATGAAATATTGTCCAACTGAAATCTGGTCTTTAAAGATTAAGTACATCATCACAAACATCACAGCTGTTCTGAGTAAATTAACCGAAGTACCCTGAATAAAACTTAAGCTTCTGATATACCTTACTTTTTTCAATTCAAGACCTAAAATTTTAGTTGTAGTAGTATTTAATCTGTTTATTTCTTGAGAGGTTAAACCCAAACTTTTCACCAATTCAATATTTCTTAAGGATTCAGTGGTAGAGCCCGCCAATTGTGTAGTTTCGGTGACAATCAGCTTTTGCATTTTTTTGATTCTTTTGCTCAGTAATGAACTCAATAATCCTAAAATTGGAATCACTGAAATAAAAACAGGAAGAATCATCCAGTTTACCTGAATGGCAACATACGAAACAAATACAATACCAATAAAAGTAGTAAACAAAACAGATATGACAGCCTGAATTAACTTCTCGGTATCCTGACGAACTTTCTGCAATACACCTAAAGTTTCACCACTTCTTTGGTCTTCGAAAGCTTCATAAGAAACGGCAAGTGAATGTTTGATACCATCAGAATAAATATCTGCACCCAAACGCTGAATGATGACATTGGTAAAATAATCCTGGAAGTTTTTTGCTACCCTCGACATAAAAGCAACACCAACAGAATAAAGAAGTAATTTGATAACTCCTGCTAAAAATACATCTGAAGGAAGTGTTTTTGCCTTCAAAAGATATTGGTCGATAATAAGCTGCGAGATATAGGGATCCATCATCGAAAAACTCTGATTAGCAGCTGCTAAAAAAAGAGCCAATAACAATAATGACCTATATGGTTTTAAATAGTTGTATAATAAATTCATGTAAAAAAATGAAGCTGCAATGATAAGTAAGAATGAAATGAAAATTTAGAGATTCCGAAACCTAAAGATTTGTTTACATAGATTTAAGGAAACTATAATCTTCCCAAAAGCCTATTTCCTGGCTCTATTCCTTTGAACTGCGCGGTTTCTAGGTTTGGTTTTATTTGGATTTCTTTTTCGTGGACCACCCAAGTTAATTTTTGAATTTTTAGCCTTTTTCTCTTGTTTGGCTCCGGCACCATCTTTCTTTTTAGAAGGTGGAAGGTAATTTTTCATTTTGATTTGAGGACGTTCATCTTCTCCAAAAAATGAAGAAATTTCTACTTCTTTTGGAATACGTTTGCGAGTTACCTTCATTTTCATCAAGGCTTCAATCTCCTCTAAAAATGGCTCTTCCACTTCATTAAAGAATGTAAATGCAATACCATTTTTACCAGCTCTACCTGTTCTTCCAATTCTATGAATATAATCACCGGCTTCTTTTGGTGTATCAAAATTGATAACATGTGATACCTCAAAAATATCAAGCCCTCTTGCAGCAATATCTGTTGCAATTAGTATTCTGTTTGTTCCATTATGGAAATTAGCCAGCGTTGCAAACCTGACGTTTTGTGATTTGTTTGAATGTATTAAAGCAATATCATCTTTATAAACAGGAAGCAACTGAGCATATAATCTATCTGCTAACTTTATGGTACTTACAAAAATCATTACCTTGTTAAACACTTTTTTATCAGCAAGAAAATGATTGAGTAAATTTACTTTGGTGAAATAATTCGGACCATCATAAGCCATTTGTTTTATTTTCTCCAAAGGCGTTCCATGTACCGCAACTTCTACCTTTTCGGGGTTTTTGGTGAAGGTATTTATCAATACATTAATATCTTCACTTAAGGTTGCAGAGAAGAAAATATTCTGACGTTTTGGAGGTAATAAATCGAGGATGGTAGTTAGTTGCGAACGAAATCCGATTTCCATCATTTCATCCACTTCATCCATTACAAAATGTTGAACCGTTTTTAATTTCACAACGCCCATCATAGCCATATCGATAAGTCGGCCCGGAGTAGAAACCAAAATATCCAAACCATCAACAATTGCAGCTTTTTGGGGATTGATATTTGAGCCACCAAAGATTCCTGCAAAACGAACATTCATGTATTTGGTGAGTTTTTCAATCTCAGCAACCACTTGCAAAACCAATTCACGGGTAGGAACCAAAATGAGTGTTTTCGGAGCTTTTGCACCGGTATATTGGTACAAACTTAAAATTGGCAAAAGGTAGGCAAATGTTTTTCCGGTGCCGGTTTGAGCAATTCCAATCACATCTTTTCCAGATTTAATCACTGAAAACGAGTGTTCTTGAATAGGTGTTGGATGTATATAATCAAGCTCTTGGAGTGCGTCAATTAAGGGCTTGCTTAGTTTAAGGTCTTCGAAATTCAACATAAAAAAATTTTTGTAAAGGTAGGTTGAATTTGAACAGATTACCTAAAATATTCATTATGGTGTGGGGACAGACGGCCGTCTGTCCGTACATATTGTATGGATGGACGGCTGTCCATCCCTACATGGCCGTCCCTACGATAATTTATTTTGCAAATGCGTCAATCATCAATTTCATTGATTTGGTAAATGCATCATCCGCAAATTCTTTGTTATGCTTAGGATTACTTGGATTGGCAAAGGCATGGTCGGCATGATATGTTAGAACCTCAAGTTTTTTATTGGCAGTTAACATATTCTTTTGAAAACGATCTACCATTTCTTTGTTAATCCATTTGTCTTCATCAGGCCAAACAAATAATACAGGAGCATTGATTGTTTTTAGTTTTTCCATTTTTTCTTCCGGCATGCCATAATACATCACACAAGCTACATTTTGCTTTCCTGCGATTAAAGCGGTTTGCATACTCCAACCACCACCAAAACACCAGCCAATAGTAGCAATTTTAGCGTCTTTACCAACATAATTCATCAAACCTTTTACAATTGATTCTGCTCTTTCTGTTTTTACCGATTGCATGTATTTAGCTGCAGAGTCTCTTGAAGTGGCAACCTGGTAATCGTATAAATCAATGGCAATTACATTCACATTTCCCAAAGTATTAAAAATCTTTTCTGATTCTTGTTTGATATAATCGTTCAAACCCCACCATTCGTGTATTACAAAAACGTATTTGTTTGAAGGCGATTTTGCTTTAATTTCATAAGCATGACCCTTCTTTCCATCAGGAGTAGTGAATTCTATATCTGAGCCCAATTTTGTTTCAAGCACAAAATATTCCGGTTCAAGATGTGCATTTACAAAGGCTTTGTCGTGGGTTAACAATGCAAAAGCATTGGTTGAACAACAGCTGTGTTGGGCATTGGCGAAAGGTGCATAAGTAAAAAGAATTACAAGCAATAAAATAGGAATAACGTGTTTTTTCATTTTGAATAATTTTAAACTGTTCAGATAGTCAAATGTAGGTAGGAATAATGTTAGCCTAAATTAAATTAAGGATAACCCAAATTAAACCCATTTAGAAACAATTTTTGAAGGGAACCAAAATAAATTTACATGATTACCAGTTGTTTATAAATACCAAATCAGTGAATTCTATTCCAAAATAGAATTTTGGTACTGCTAGGTATCCAAGCCTTTGCATACCAAAATCACTATTAAAAAATTAAACAACGACGTTTATTATGTCAAAATATTTGAACAAGTATAGAAATGAATCCTTCAGGGCACAATGGTGGGATTATTCAAATGAGGGTTCATATTTTATAACAATTTGTACGGCAGACAGGAAATTAATTCTAGGTGAAATTTATAATAAAGAAATGCACCTGTCGCCAATTGGAGAAATTGTATTTGAAGAATGGAACAAATCATTTGAAATACGCACAGAATTGTTTTGTGACATTTTTGTAATCATGCCAAATCATATTCACGCAATTTTGCGGATTGAAAAATCCCGTACGGATGGCCGGCCGGCCATCCC
>JBMLOK010000367.1:10253-23143 GCA_049243005.1 Bacteroidia bacterium
GAGCTGCTTTGGGAGCAGGTTCTGCATGGGCTTGTTATTATTTGAATAAGAAATTATTTAATGGAGCTAAAAAACATGATCATTACAACCCTTCCTTTTAAGTCTTACCAAAATACCAACCTCTCTTTATAAGAATTATTTTACAGTTTTCACAAAAACCATTCTCTTCATCCCAATGGTTTTTACCCCCACAATCACGCATTAGACAATTCGATTTATCACAATGTCTTAAGCCTTCTGTATGCCCAATTTCATGCAATACCAATTTTAACAATTGCTCTTTCCTGTTGTTGAATGACAATCTAAAAGAGGATACTATGCATGAATTTCCATTTACAAAACCAAGTCCCATGATACCGTAATCTTCAATTTTTCCTTTGGTATTACTAATATCTTTTATAGTCACACCAACTGTAATTTGTTCCTTTTTAGTTCTTTGTTGAAGGAATTTAATTAATGAATCTGCCCTATATCGATTCCTGTTTTTAAAGTATGATGATTTTGGAAGTGGAATAGATTTCTGAACATGAATGTTTCTGTTTATCTTATAAACTCCACGTTGAATATAAGAAATATACTCAAAAGGAACATCACCGAATGGTTGAATAACAATACCTTTTGGAGTCTTATTCTCAATGGGATTTTGTTCTTCTGAATTTATAGTTTTATTAAATCCATCACAAGAGTAAATGTGAAACAAAAGCAATAAATAAATGACCTTTTGCATGAGTTTTATGTTTTACCAATAATCATTTAACATGAATAAGTTCAAGTATGATTTGTGATCAGCTATATTTTGAACCAATTTAAGATTTTCGACAGATAAATCCATTTTGATTCGTCTAAATCATCTTAGAAAAAAATAATCCGGTAGAAAAAAATACTTCTACCGGATTAATAGATTCAAAATTTAATGTTTAGTTTAAACTGAATAAAATTGACTAATCACAAAGATTATTCTTTTCTAAAATCACTTCCAGCCTCCACCTAAAGCCTTGTAAATATTGATTGTGGCATTGTATTGTCTTTTCTTGGCTGTAACCAATTCCAACTTCGATTGAAGCGCTGAACGTTGGGTCATGAGTACTTCAAAATAAGTTGCCAAACCTGATTTAAATAAATCAGTTGCAATGCTAATCGACTTTTCTTGTGCTGCTACCTCCTCCGTTTTTAGCTTATAAATGTTCTCTAAATTTTTGATATTTGAGATTTCATTTGATACTTCCACATAGGCATTAAGAATCGTTTTCTGATATTTATACATCGCTTCAACTTGATTTGCCTTGGCACCATAAAATTGTGCTTTAATCCCATTTCTATTAATAAAAGGAGCTGTTAAGTTTCCTAAAACATTATAGGCTAAGGATTGAGGTGTGGTAAACAAGTATGCTGTATTAAAGGCTTGAAAACCCGCGTTACCAGTAATAACAAAAGAAGGATAAAATGCTGCTTTTGCTGCTTTAACATTTAAATTAGCTGCTAACAAATCATATTCAGATTGTCTGATATCAGGCCTGTTTCGAAGTAATTGTGATGGAATTCCAGTCTTAATTAGGTTAGGATTATGCGAAGTGAAATTAGATTTGTTAAGTAGAATCGGATGATCATATTGTCCAAGAAGAAAACTAATTTTATTCTTATTCTCATTGATTTTTTGCAACAATTCAAACTCCAGATTTTTACTATTCAATACCTGTGCTTCAAATTGCTTAATGGCTAATTCATTTGTTAATCCCGACTGCTTTTGTATTTGAAAAATCTCAAGCATGTTTGTCTGAATTTGAATAGTTTCTTCAATGATATCGAGTTCAACATCTAAAGCAAGTAGTTCATAATAAGCATTTGAAATTTCAGCAATTAAATTTGTACGTATCAAGTTCTCTGCCTCTTTACTACCTAAATACTTTAAAAACGAGGCTTTCTTTTTATTACGCAATTTACCCCAAATATCAATCTCCCAGCTAGATTGAAGTCCAACAAAATAATCAGGTAAATGAGTGGGGATTAGCTGACCGGGCGTAATTTCTGTTACACGGTTACCTGCATCATCCATGGTATAATAACCAAACTTTCTTTGCAAATTGGCAAGGTTCAAATTAACTCCGGGTAACATTGCACCTTTACTTAATCTCACATCATTTTTTGCAACTTCAATTTTTTGTAAAGTCATTAATAAATCTAAGTTGTTTTTTAATGCAGTATCAATAAGTGAAACAAGAACAGTATCAGTAAAAAATTCTTTCCAATTTAAGTCACCAGAATTACTGCTATCTAAACTTGAAGAGTAAGATTGAGGTATTTTCTTCTTACTAATCGCTAAGTTGTTTTCAGGAGTTCTGCATCCTATATATAAGATGCTAAATCCCAAAAGAAATATATAAATTAACTTATTGTACATTGTCATTGTGATTGATTTCTTCAGTTAATGGATTCGATTCAATTTTATTGGGATGCACAAAATGGGAAGAAATGGTTTCAAAAATGAAATACAAACCAGGGATAATAAGTACCCCAAATATTGTCCCAAACAACATTCCCCCTGCTGATGCAGCACCAATGGTTCTGTTTCCAATTGCACCTGCCCCACTTGCAAAAAGTAATGG
This sequence comes from Bacteroidia bacterium, assembly GCA_049243005.1. GTDB lineage: Bacteria > Bacteroidota > Bacteroidia > UKL13-3 > UKL13-3 > CAISCU01. The sequence continues at coordinate 12,857 of JBMLOK010000367.1, forward strand.
AAGTAAACCTGCAATAAATGCGAAAGATGTCATTAAAATAGGACGTAATCTAAGTTTAGCTCCTTCAACTGCAGCTTTGTAAGGTGTATATCCTTCTCTGTTTTTCTGCACAGCGAATTCAACAATAAGCACCGCATTTTTTCCTAATAAGCCAATCAACATGACCATGGCTACTTGTGCATAGATATTGTTTTCTAAACCAAATACAGATAAAAGAAAAAAGGCTCCAAAAATACCGGGTGGTAAGGAAAGAATAATGGGTAAAGGAAGAATAAAACTTTCGTATTGAGCAGCAAGAATGAGGTAAACAAAAATCAAACAAATAAGAAAAATATAAATGGCTTCATTACCTGCGTTTGCTTGTTCTTTTGATGAACCTGCCCAGTCAAATCCGTATGCCTTAGGCAATTTTTCTTTAGCCGTTTGTTTGATAGCATCAATAGCCTGCCCACTACTAAATCCACTCTGTGGTTCTCCATTCACCATGGCAGATGGATACATATTATACCTGGTAATTTGTTCAGGACCATATACCTTTTGGATGGTCAAAAATGAAGAAATAGCTACCATATTACCATCCTTATTTTTTACTGTTAGCTTTAATAAATCCTCTGGCTTAGCTCTGTATTCAGGAGCTGATTGAACCATCACTTTATACATTTGTCCAAACTTGATAAAGTTTGTTGCATAATCACTTCCTAAAAAGGTTTGTAAGGTGCTTAATGCATCACGAATAACAACTCCCTTTTGTGCAGCCTTGGTATTGTCTATATTGATTAAATATTGAGGAAAACTTGCATCAAATGAAGAAAAGGCATTTCTAATTTCAGGACGTTTATTAAGTTCCGCAGAAAATTGATGAGCAACTTGTTCTATTGCTTTCAAATCTCCCTTACCCGATTTATCCAAAATACGTAATTCAAATCCACTTGAATTACCATATCCCGGAACCGGCGGTGGTGTAAAAAACTCAATTTTGGCATCTTTGATATAGGCAGTTTTCTCCTTTAACATTTGAATAATTTCCTGATCGGTATATTCCCTTTCATTCCAGTTTTTCAAACTCATTAACTTCATTCCATAAGAAGCACCTGTTCCATCTGTAATAAAATTATAACCCACCAAACTGGAAACCGATTCAATTTCCTTGATTTCAGAAGCAACAGATTGTATCTCATTTAATATTTCTTCAGTTCTTTCCAATGTGGCTCCTGAAGGTGTTGTTACACTGGTATAAATAGTTCCCTGATCTTCATTGGGAATAAATCCCGAAGGTAAAAAACCGGCAATACCCCATGTAAATAAAGTAAATACAAGCAATGATAACATAGTAATCACTCTTCTGTTTACGATTTTAATTAAGATATTCTGATACCTGTTTTCTAGTTTATTGTAATAATTATTAAAGCCATTCAGAAAATTATTTAATAGATTTTTCTTCTTTGGCTTACCATGTGTATTCTTTAATAACATGGCACAAAGTGCCGGGGTTAATGTTAAAGCACTAATCCCCGATAATACAATTGAAATAGCAAGTGTTACTGAAAACTGCCTGTAAAAAATTCCTACGGGTCCACTCATGAAGGCAACCGGAATAAATACCGCCGACATCACCAATGTAATAGCAACAATAGCACCGCCAATTTCCTTCATTGCTAGTTCTGTTGCTTCTTTCGCTTCCAGGTGATGTTCTTCCATCTTTGCATGAACAGCTTCTACTACAACAATGGCATTATCGACGACAATTCCAATGGCCAAAACCAATGCAAATAGGGTAATTAAATTAATAGAAAAGCCGAATAATTGCATGAAGAAAAATGTTCCGATTAATGATACAGGAACTGCAATAGCCGGGATTAAAGTAGAACGAAAATCACCCAAAAATATAAACACAATCAAAGCCACTAAAAAAAATGCTTCCATTAAAGTTTTTAATACTTCATGAATTGATGCATCTAAAAATTTTGATACATCATAACTGGTTGTATAAGTAACTCCGGCAGGAAAACTAAGCTGCAATTCATCCATTTTTAGTTTGATGTTTTTAATAACATCACTTGCATTACTTCCAGGTCTTTGTTTCAAAACAATAGCAGCAGAAGGATTTCCATTTTCCTTTGACAATACATCATAATCCAATGAGCCAAATTCTATCTCTGCAATATCTTTTAAGTGAAGAATTTGTCCATCAGAATTTCGTTTGATAACAACATTTTCATATTGCTCTTTGGTATTGTATTTACCTGAATATTTAATTACATATTGTAACGATTGCTCTTTCTTACCCGAGCTCTCTCCAACCTTTCCGGGAGCTGCTTCAACATTTTGCTCCTTCAAACTTTGAACAACATCTTCTGCAGATATTTCATAAGAATTCATTTTAATGGGATTCAACCAAACCCTCATTGCATATTCTCTCTGACCCATGATATCAGCAAAACCGACACCTTCAATACGTTTTAATTCAGGTAAAATATTAATATCAGTATAATTATATAAGAACTTTTCATCTAGGTTTTTATCTGTACTTAAAAGATTTAAGTACATCAACATACTGTTTTGAACCTTCTCTACAATTACACCAGATTTAATTACCTCTTCAGGCATTTCGTCTAAAACTGAAGCCGCTCTGTTCTGCACATTTACTGCCGCAATCTCAGGATCAGTGCCTGCTTTAAATACAATATTAATTACACTGGTTCCATCATTTCCTGAAACAGACGACATATATGCCATGCCCGGCACTCCATTGATGGCTCTTTCAAGTGGAGTAACTACAGCTTTGATACATGATTCAGCATTTGCACCTGTATATTTAGTTGTAACAGTAACCTCCGGTGGTGCTATATCAGGAAACTGTGTCATTGGCAACTGAACAATAGCCAAACAACCCAAGATGGTTATAAGTAAAGAAATAACTATTGATAATACAGGCCTTTGTATAAATTGATTCAACATGATTTATTTCTTATTAAAATTTGAAATGATTTGTTTCATTGAAATAAACTCACCTTGTATTTGATCCCCATCTTTCACATTCTGAATACCTTCAAAAACAATAGTTTCATTTTGATCCAGACTGTTATCTATCACATATAAATGAGGTAAACTTTGTTTTACTAAAATGTTTTTTGATTTGATTGTATTGTTTGCATCTAAAACATATACATAATATTTATCCTGAATTTCAAAGGTTGATTTTTGTGGAATAATCATTGCATTATCCAGCTCATTAATAATTTGAACCTTTCCACTTGAACCATGTCTTAATAAAATTTCAGGATTTGGAAACTTAGCCCTGAAGGCAATATTTCCGGTATTTTTATCGAATTCACCATCAATAGTTTCAATATTACCTTTGTATTGATGTGGTTGATTATTTGCCAATAGTAGTGTAATTTTATTCTTATCAATCGAAGCCTTCTGACTTCTTATGTTTAAGTATTCCTTTTCGGATACATTAAAATAAGCGAATATCTCTTTGTTATTTGAAAGGGTTGTCAATAATGAACCCTCATCTATCATGCTTCCTTTTTTAAATGGAATACGGTCAATAATACCATCAAACGGAGCTCTGATTTCGGCATATGTTAAATGAAGTTCTGCAACTTGTTCTTCAGATTTTGCTTCTTCAATCCTTGCATTGGCGGCCTCTAACAATGCAGCTGCTTTATCGAATTCTGTTTTTGATACGATGTTCTTTTCATATAATTTCTTCACATTTTCAAGTCCCAATTGCTCTATTTTTAATTGTGCAATTGCCGACTTCAAATTGGCCTTAGCCTTTAATAATTCTAATTTAAATGCATCTTTATTGATGCTAAAAAGTAACTGTCCTGCTTTTACAGCCGCACCTTCATCAACATATATATTTTCAAGGTGTCCTTTTACCTTTGTTCTAATTTCAACATTCTGCACAGAATGAATGTCTGCTGCATATTCTACAGCATAACTTGTATCGATAACAATTGGTTTGGTAGTGCTAAAAACATCTTTTGTTACACTTGATTTTTGCTCCCCAGAACAGGCAGCCAGACCTAAAACTAAAATGGCGACAAGAATTGATTTTGTCATTTTATATACTAATTAATACGTTTGGTAATGGTGATTTGTGCATAGGCTTAATTCAACAAAAAGAGTCAAAGAAGAGCGCACGAGAAAAAACAGCAGCATACATTAGGAAACCTAATATATTCAGCTAAAAATAAAACTCCGAAGAAGTTTGATTAGATTAAAATAAGCACGGAGGCTTTAGAAATTCCCGTATACAGGAAATAAGGGCTTGTTTTGAAGAAAAGTCATTGAGGTATGTAAATCCAAGTTCTATTCCTTTCAATTCTATGAAACTATCACTTGCATCATCTTCTTCTTCAAGTTCAGCAGTAAAAGTAAATTGTTCATTATCAGAAAAATCACTTTGAGTTTCAATCTGTTCAAGACTTTGTTTTTGGCTTAATTCTTTGGTAGAAAATGACATACAAGCGCAAGCACCAATGGCGTTACAGAATAGTATGATAAACAGAATCAGTCCTTTTATTTTCATTTTCAGGGCGCAAATATAATGGTAGCCTACCAACAATATTCCCTTTTACCATATTTTTACTTAGGGCATACAATCCAAATTTGATGAAAGTTGCCATAAAAAAACAAGTAAGTTTAGAAACTACATTCTTTCACCACTTCACCAAAACTCATCAATTTAATTTTACTTGAGCCTGCCTCTTTTTTACTTACTACTATTTGTGTGCCGATGCGCTCTTTTAATGCTTCTACGTGTGATATAATGCCAATGCTTTTGCCATTTTCCCTCAGGTTCTCCAATGCCGACATCGCAATATCCAAGGTATCTGCATCCAGCGTGCCAAATCCTTCATCTATAAATAACGAATCTATCCTTGTTTTTCTTCCTGCAAGTTCAGATAATCCCAAAGCCAATGACAAACTTACGAGAAAACTTTCACCTCCAGATAAGGTACTCATGGGTCTGCTGATATCAGCCTGGTAAGCATCTATAATTTGCAGTTCCAAATCCTTATCAACCGATTTTTCTATTCTATACCTGTCACTCAATTTTTGTAAATGTACATTGGCTAGTTCAGTGAGTCGCATCAAGGTTAATCCTTGTGCAAAACGACTAAACTTTTTACCATCTGCAGAACCAATCAATCCATTTAAACTCTTCCATTTTTCAAGTTCTTTTCTTTGCTTCAAAATGGTTTCCATCAAGGCTTCGGATTGTGCTCTGCTTTCTTCATCCTTCTTCAAAACCTCTTCTATCCTACCAATTTCTCTATTTAAGATGGCTGTTTTATCCTCCAGTTCAAGAATTAAACTGATGAGTTTTTCCAGTTCATCATCTGGATTTTTCCTAGCTAATAAAGCATTTAATTCATTCCTACACTCCAATAAACTTTGTTCCAATTGAAGTTTTCGTTTCGCTAAATCATCTGAAAGAGCCTGATTCGATTTTCGCTCTTCCTCAGGTAATATCATCTGTTTCAATTGCTCAATTCCCTTAATTCCTGATTGAAGTAAAGAGGTTTCCAATCGAGATAATTGGTTTTGATAATTCAATTCATTTTCAGAGAACAATTGTTCTGCTTCCTTTAATTGCGCTTGCGTATTTTTAATTTTCTCTAATAACTGAATCAGGACTTCTTCTCCATCCTTTTGCTTTTGCAATAGCTTCTTCCATTCCAATTCCGTTTTGTTTCTCAAGTCTTCAGTATCAGCTTCACCAACTAAATCAAATCTTTCATTCTTTAAACGAGTTAAGTTATTTTGAATCGATTCCAATTTAACTGTCTCCAGCTTCAAACGTTCTTTTAACTCATTCAAATTGTTGTTTAGATTCACTACATCTTTCAGTAAACCAGTGTGCTTTTGTTCCTCTTCAACAATTTGATTTTGATAAGATTTCACCTGCTCATAATCGGCTTCCATAGAAACCAAAATATCGTTTCTTTTTTCTCTGATGAAAACTTGTTTTAAGTCTGTGAATATTAGTTCTAATTCATTTGTTAAAGTAGTTAATAAGTCTTGTTTAGCGCGGCTTTCATCTAAACAAGTTTGAAGATTCCTTTGGTTCAATTCCAGTTCCTTATTTAGTTGTTCAATCTGGTTTCTTTCAGCCAAAATCACCTTATCAGATTCCAAAAAATTCAGATTTAATTGCTGCAATAATTTAAGGTTCGTTTGTAGTTCTTTTAACTGAATTTCAAGACTATCTTTTTGTTTTGTTTTGCTTGAAATTAGCGCTTCAATTATCGCAGTATTGTTATCATCCAATTCTTTTGGCAATAAGCTGTTGTTTTGACTGAAGGCCTCAATATTTGTTTGGATATCAAGCTCCAATTGTGGAATAGAAATCATTAGGTTATCAGTTTCTAATTTATGCTTCAACAAAGCGGATTCTAATAACTTTTCTTCTTCTAAAACAAGTTTGATTTTTTGTTCCTGCTGTGCAATTTTTTCTGGCCATTTTTCTGAATTGGAATTAGGTAAATGAGCCAAGTAAGGATGTTCTTCCGAGCCGCATAATGGACAAGGTTTTCCCTTTTCCAACAAGTTTCTTTCAGCTTCAAATTTGCTGATGAGTCTTTCCATTTCAAAAGCTTCACGTATGGTGTTTAAATGGCTTTCGAGTTCATTACGACTCTTTTGCTTCAACATTAAATCAGCCTGAACTTTTGTACTATTTGTTTTTAATTGTTCAAGTAATTCCTGCTTTTCAATGAAAGATTTTCTTTGGGTTTGTAAGTGATTTGCAATTCGTAACTGTTCTTTACAAACTGAAATGATATTAGGTAAATCCTTTAAGTTATTTTCTATTTCTTCAATCTTACTTTCTAATTGTAAAGCTTTTAATTCATCAATCTTATTCTTGATTTCAGTTTGATTCAAAACTGTTTTTTGGATAGCTGATTCTGCAAGTTTCAGTTTGTTTTCCAAATCCGGATTGGCTTGTAAAATCAATTCTTTCGACTGATTTAAAGTTAGAATCTGCTTTTCAATTTCATCCAATTTTACATACAGAATTTTAATATCAGATAATTGCGTATTTAGCTTTTCCAGGTGCTTTTTTTCAAGCAAAAATGTTTGTAATCTATTTAGTTCTGCTTCTGCTATTGTTCTGTTTTTTTGTAATTCATTTAGATTATTATCCTGCTTTTTTATCTGTTCTTGCAACAATCCTACTTCATTTAAAACAGCATTTTGGTTTTGTTTTCCTGATTTGATTTCTACATCCTTTTCATCAGCCAATCTCAATTTATCAAAGAGTAACTTATTCTCTTTTTCTTGTTGATGAATAATCTCGTGGTTCTTATCAACTTCAGCTTTTCTATTGCCAGACTCAGTTTCAAGAACAGGAATCTGATTTTTGAGTTCTGAAGCTTTTTGTTTCCAGATTTCCATTTGTTGTTGAAGTTGATTCAAAACAGATAATGGCTTGTTAAAAGGAAGCGTTTGGTTGTGGTTTTCCAATTCCCTGAACATGTGGGTATAATTGGAGTATTCATCAACAAAAGCTTTCTCCTGCAACTCTAATCCCGATAATTTTTCAGTTAAAGTTGTAATCTTTTCTAGCAAGTTTTTACGTTCTTGTAAAAGGTCTTTTTCTTTTTTGTTCTTTGATTCTAATAACTTGTTTTCAAGCAATGCATTTTGGTGTTCTAATCTTTGCTCTTCATCAAGCAAAACAACATCTTTTACTTTCTCATTTAACTTATCGAGTTCTGTACCAATAGTTTTTGTTTGTTCGTAAACAAAAGATGAAATCTCAGAATAAACAATACTATCAGTTATTTTTTCCAATAACTCGCTGCGTTCATTTTCACTGGCTTTTAAGAACCTTGTAAAATCACCCTGAGACAACATTACAGAGCGAAGAAATTGAGAAAAATCCAATGAAGTAATTTCTACAATTTTCTTTTTTACTGCTGATAATGGATGTGCACAAATGATATCTCCGCTTAAAAATGACAGTTCCATTTTGGCTCCCTGAATGGCTCCATCTGATTTTCTTCCGGCACGGTGATTCGACCATTTGCATCGGTAAGCAGTATCATTAACTTCAAACTCAATTTCCGCAAACGACTCACCTGTATGTCGGGTCATGATATCATTGGGATCACCTTTATCATGACGATGAACCTCACCATACAAAGCTAAAGTAATGGCATCAAGAATGGTGGTTTTACCTGCACCTGTGGGACCAGTAATAGCAAATAAACCGCTCTCGTTTAAAGGACTTTCATCAAACCGAATGAGGTGTTTTCCCCTTAATGAATTGAGATTTAAAAAATGGATTGAAAGAATTTTCATGAATGTTTCTCTCCTTCCATCATGTTTAAAGCCAAATCAAACGTTTCTAAAAGTTCTTTGGCAGTTTCTTCATCTACATTCATGGTTTCACATTTTTTAACAAAAACCGAACGTGGATTTAAATCCGCTAATTCAAAGGCCTTATCGACTTGCTCACTCAAACTTTTAACAGGTGTATTCCGAATTTGTCTCAAAAAATATTCTTCAATAAAAGGTTTATTGGAAAGAATCGAACCAATTTCTTCCTGCACATTTACTTCGAACTTATCTGTAATCAATTGTAGTTCCAACCAGGCAGGTAGTTCACTGTTTACTTCATTTATCTTAGTAATTTTATCCTTAAGTTCATTCAGGTTTCCTTTTAAACGAATGAGTTTTCTAAAGATAGGAATTTCATGTTTATTGATTTGTAATTCTTTTCCTTGTTCTGTTTCAATTACAAGTACTTGTTTGATGTCTTCATTCTCTGAAAAACTCAAAGCAATAGGTGAGCCGGAATAACGAATATGTTCCAGTTTGTTTACCAGTTGAGGTCGGTGTAAATGACCTAGCGCGATATAATCAAACTCTTTTGGAAACTGACTTGCAGCAATTTGTCCGAGGCTGCCCACATGAATTTCCTTTTCACTGTCTGAAGGTTCAGCACCGGCTGCATATAAATGTCCGGAACCAATAACAGGAATGTGCTTTTCTTTGTAAGGCAAAATATACTGAACCAGATTTTGGTAATGACTTGAAATACCTTGTTTTATTCGGGCTTCACGCTCTTCAGTGCTTTCACCAGAAACAGATAAACGAATGTCTCTATCGCGAAGAAAAGGAACAGCCACTACCACTAATTCAACATCATTATTTGAATTGTGTATTGGAATAATTTGTTCTTCACTATTTTCAGGAACACCACCAATTACATGAATATTTAAATATTGTAATAAGGTTTTAGGCGCATTTAAGGTTGAAACCGAATCGTGGTTACCACCAATAATAATAACACTCTTACAAGAAGTATTTTTTATTTTAAGTAGGAAATCATAATACAATTTTAATGCTTCGTTTGAAGGATTACCTGAATCAAAAATATCACCGGCAACGAGCAAAACATCAATGGAATTTGTATGAATAAAATCCAACAGCCAATTCAGAAACATCTGATGTTCTGTGGTTCTTTCGAATTGTTCCAATCTTTTCCCAAGGTGCCAGTCGGCAGTATGAAGTATTTTCATTTGGGAGCTAAAATAAAGAAAGTAATTGCGAAATGAATGAGGTAAAAATTTGAAAGGGGATTGCTTTGTTTGAGATTTACGATTGGGGAGTTACGATTTACGATTGGGGAGTTACGATTTACGATTGGGGATGTACAATTGAGGATTAGGGATTTTAGATTAGGCATTGTGGATTTTGGATTTCAGTGTCTTAATGGATGAAACCACAATGGATAGTAATTCATTAACCTCTCTTTTAATAAACTCAATTCTATCTGATTGAACTAAACCGCTTTCTTCTAAAATCTCCAACCAGTATTGTGTCTCATCTGCTTCTTCTTCAACAATCTTTAATTTATTAATAAAATCAGCTGTTGATTTTGCCCTGCATGCTGCTCTATAGTTAGCACCAATTGAGGTTGAGCTTCTTACAATTTGCTTGGCAATAGCCCATGATGATGCATTATTTGGCAACTCATCTATAAGTTTGATAACTTCAAGTCCTACCTTTTTGGTTCGATTTTTTATCTGTTCCTGCATAATCACAACTCTATTTTATTTACGATTTTAGATTTTTAGAATTACGATTTTCATCATCCGAAAATCTAAATTCGTAAATCGTAAATCTAAATTCGTAAATCTAAAATCGCAAATCTGAATTCATAAATCTTAAATCCAAATTCGTAAATCTAAAATCTACATTTGTAAATCGTAAATCAAAAAAGGGCTTGCAAATTTCTCTGCAAGCCCTTTTTTCACA
>JBMLOK010000367.1:23243-27830 GCA_049243005.1 Bacteroidia bacterium
TAAATCGTAAATCAAAAAAGGGCTTGCAAATTTCTCTGCAAGCCCTTTTTTCACAATGAAATTCGATTAGTTTTTCATCAATAAAACTTTTTCAAAAGATTGATTGCTGTTTACTATAACTTGATAAATTCCACTTGGCCAAGCAGCTGCATTCAACTCAATTGAATTTGACTTACCTGCTGTTTGTTGATACATCACTTTACCTTGCATATCGTAAACTGTTAAATCATCATATCCGCTTAAATCCGATAACAATTCAACTCTGAACATATCGTGAGTAGGATTAGGAAATACTCTTAATCCTTTGCTGCTTAATAAACTTGTTTCTACTCCCAAAACCTGAGTTCCTTCAACAAATTTATTAGCAATGGCTTCATTTAAATCAAATGTTGCACCATTGTCAATTCTTCCTTGAGGGTCGATTAATAATCCTGCTACATGTATGTGTTCCATCTTCCAGCTTGGATCTAAAATCACGCTAAAATTGTGTGTAAATGCATCATTCTCTTTGATAGTAGCAGGAAAAGAATTGTTCAATCCGGCAAAATTCGGATAGATAATTCTTCCAACATGTCGGTAAGTCATTTGAGCAGCAGGTACCGGATTTGGCAATTTCTCATAACCACCCATTTCACCATTTCTGTTATTTGAATACGCATTCGATTGATCCCATCCATCACCTGTTCCGGTAACACTGTCTTCGATTAATACAAATGCAATCTTATAAGCACCAGTTAAGTTCTGGTTGAACTTAGTTGTTAAACTTACTTTTAATTCTTTGGTGGTATTATTTAAAGTAGCACCTGCAATGATTCCGCCTTTTGGAGCAACAGTAATTCTTGTTAAGAAATCTGCTTCAACTGCTGATGGATCAATATCACCACCACGATCTACCAATAAACTCGGATAACCACTGATTAAAGTGCCTAAGCCTTTATCGTAGTTCCAATTAGTCATTGGATCACCATTGTGAACTGCAATACCCAAAAACAATTTACCATATTTATCATCCATTTTTTGAAGATAAACAGCACCACGAGGGCACCACTGACACCAAGTTCCAGTTCCTTCTTCAGCTACAACTACTTTACCTTTTGCAGGTACTATCGGAGTTTCAATTAAAGTTTTTGTATTGTCAGCTGCATCATCATCTGCCACAGTATTTACTTTTACAACAGTAGCAGAAATGGTATTGGTTCCTTCTGCCATTGTAATCTCATTGTCGAGTACAAAACTTTGAGTAGCCAAACTAGCTATATTCAATCCTGAAAAAGTTTTGTTCTGAATAGTTCCATTGTGATTCAAACTTAATTCAACAGATGTAATAGCAGTTGTACCAAGATTTCTGATTTCAATAGTTGGTTTAACAGACTTACCTGCTAACAAACCATTCACTCCGCCAACCATGGTTAATGCCGCATTGTTACTGGGTAAAGTGTATGATGTATAAGTATAACTTACATCATCAATATAATAAGAACTTCCGCTTGTTGGATAGATATTCAATCCGGCTACCTGACGATACATATTTTGGAAAGTTCCTTTTGAAATATCATTAAAAAGTATCTCCCAATTGTTTTGGTTCAGATTCACTTTTACATCCAGTTTAAACCATTCGTTCTGAGTATAAGTACCTTTTAACAAACTTCCTGAAAGTGTGTTCACCAAATTAAAAGTACCATCTTCAGCGAAGTTCAAATCAAGACTCCAACCTTTTCCAACAAGAGTTTGTTCCTGTAAATTGAAATAGGCCTTTTTGTTGGCATCTATAAACATCCACAAAGAAAGATTGAGGTTACCGGTATTGTGGTTTCCTCCAAAAGGTAAAACAATATCAGCAGGACCACCATTGGTGGCAGTTGAAGAAAAGTAAAGTGAATTACTTCCACTTTTGGCTTTTGCATTACTGATTTTAATGTCGTCGGCTCCACCTGGCGTTCCAGCCCAGGTTTTCCATGCAACATTGCTCGTTCCTAAATAATTTCCTGCTGTATAGCTATCGAAATTATCTGAAAAAGTTTGTGCACCTGCCGGTAAAATTAAGCAAGATGCAAGAAGAGATAATAAGTAGTTTTTTGTCATATTCAAGGGTGTGTTTAAATCAAATATAACAAAAATGAGCAAACTATCTAATTGAGAGTTTGCTCATTACCTTGAATAAATTTAATTACTCAGCTTTATTACCAAATCGAATTTGCACATAGTTTACTAACTGACTCAATTCATCATCTGTTAAAACTGCATTAGCTGGCATCGCCAAATTATATTTTATTCCATTCACAAGAATCTCTCCTTTTTGTCCATGACGAATGATTCCTGCAATTGAATCGGGATACTTTTTTATATAGTCAGAATTTTTCAAAGGTGGTATAAGTTTCGCCAATCCTTCTCCTTCAGCACCATGACAATTTTCACAATGCACTGAATACATTTCATAACCTGTTGCAAGACTCCTCATGTTTTCCGGCATTTGTTGTTCGCCACATGAGGCCAATAAAAAAGCGTAAACCAACAAGAATAAATTACTCTTTTTCATTCATTAATATTTCAATGTCCTGAATTAAAACCTTTGTTTCATTGGCATTGGTACCATCATAAATACCTCTGATTCGTTTTTGTTTATCAACCAAAATCAAACCACCACTATGCACGTAACCGCCCGGTTCTGTAGAGTCTGCCATGGCAGTAGAATAATAGCCATGCTCTGCAAGTTCATAGGTTTTTTCTCTGTCACCATTTAAAAAATGCCATTGCTTAGCATCTGCACCTAATCGGTCTGCATAATCTTTTAAAACAGCAATACTATCGTGTTCAGGATCGATGGTATGTGATAGGATTAAGAAGTCGGGATTGCTTTTATACTTTGCATAAACATCCAACAAATTCTTTTTCATTCGTGGGCAAATAGTAGGACATGTTACAAAGAAGAAATCAGCCACATAAATTTTGTTTTTTGTTGTTTCCTGATTTACTTTCATTCCTTCCTGATTGGTAAATTCAAAATCAGGAATGGTAGGATAAATACTATCAATCACTTCTTTGCCATCAACCATCGTTACTTTGGCAAATTTATCACCATATATAGGAAGCTTTTTTTCTGTACATGAAAACATCAAAAACAAAACAAAAAGTAATCCAAAAATTCTATTTCTCATTTAATAACTCTTTAGCGTGTGCAATACTACTATCTGTAAGCGATTTTACCTTTAGTATTTTTTGATATTCACTTTGAAGATAAGCCAAAGCTGTGTCAGCACTCAGGTTTGGCTCTTTGTAATTTCTCATCCAGTTCAGCATTTCCTGATCGGCAGCATACAATTGGGAAGAAACTTTTTGATAAACATCTCTCCCATTTGTTTCATTTAGACTATCAATCCTATCATTGATTCTGCTCTTCAATTTGAGTACCAGCGATGAAAACTTCATGGCCTCATCGTGTGTATCCATCACCAAATCACTCAATTTTTTAGCTTCTTGTTCATTTGCTCCTGAACCACTATTAGCGGGACCGGAGCAAGCGGCAAGTATCAAAACAATACCTGCCGCCAAACTCAAAATCCTATTCATTTTAGTGTTGTTCGTTCTCTTTTTTACAAAGACCAACTATCTGATGAAACACATCATGTAATGCAGATAAAGCAGCTGTGATTTCTTTATCACTTGCTTTATTGCCAATCATTTTGTGCAATTTTTTGGTGTCTGATTTTAATTGTTCAACAGCTTTTACTATGGCATCTGTTTTGTATTCCAATGGAATTTTTGAATCAGCCAATTGCTCAGCTTTTTCCATCATCTCCTTACTTCTTTCTTTGATAGGTTGAAGATTTCCTTCCTCACTTGGATGGAAAGTTTGGGACATGATACTATGGAAGGCTTTTAATTCAGGCCATTTATCCATGATACTTTGAGCTTGAACAAATTGGAAACTGATGATACTTATTACGATTAAAACTAGCTTTTTCATTTTTGTATAAATTAAATTTACTCCGAGAATAAACCTTAGGCAATGCCTTAAAGGATTCCGCTATCGGAAATACGGAATTTTATGAAATGAATGAATTGAGAAAGGGAGATTCCCTTCACTTAAGATTTAAAACTAAGCACGTGGGGGCTGAAAGACACCCGAAACAAATCCCAATGGGAAATAGGTTTCCGGATAAACTCCCGGTTCAAAACCAAAGGAATGTAAAGGTGAAATTACATGAGCTAATTGTTCGAAGACTAACCAAGTTGGAGCTTCATGTTGCTTTAAGCCACATGGAACCTTGTTTTCGCATTCATTGGCTTTTTTAATTTCCTTAGCCAAGTAACAACAACCCTTACATTTTTTTTCAGGTCTGTCTTTATTGATACAAAACAACTCAGTGATGGTTTCCTGATTCAATTGAAAAGCAGCTACAATCATAAGTCTGTCAAGACTTTGAGCCATTACTGCCAACAAAAGTAATACAAGAAAAAACCTTCTCATGAACTGCAAAGCTAAGTCCAATTTTGAAGATAACAAGTAAATGATTTGCCTGCTCAGAAAGCTTGTTTATTTTGCAGGTTCATGAAAGCAGGATTCCATTTTAAAAATATTGATGCGCT
>JBMLOK010000368.1:0-1658 GCA_049243005.1 Bacteroidia bacterium
AACATACCTGAATTGATTGTATGTACTTCATTGTATAATTTCAATTCAGGTTTTATACCCAAACCCTGAAGGTAAACATTTGATTGTTTTGCATATTCAACACTTAATACAGGATCTGCATTGCCATGAGTAATGAGTACCTTGAGGTTTTTTAGTTTGTCTTTTGAAGCAAAATATGGCTTGTGTTCATCCAGCATTCTGCCACTCATTGCAGCAAATCCTTTTACCAAATCAGGTCTGCTTAAGGCAACAGAATAAGACATAATAGCTCCCTGACTAAATCCACATAAATAAACTTGTTTTGGGTCGTAATTGATTTCCGACTTTAATGTTTCGAGAAAGTGAATGAGTTTTAATCTAGAAGCCTCGGCTTGTTCAACATTGATAAAAGGCTTGTTGTTTTTAAATTCAACCTGATACCAGCCATAGGATGATTCAGCTAAAACAAAAGGTGCCCGAAGTGAAATGACATGGTACTTTGAGGGAATTTGAGAAGCAAAAGAAAATAAGTCCTGTTCGTTACTTCCTACTCCATGAAGCAAAATTAAAACAGGCGCATTTTCTTTCTGATTAGAAGCTTTATGGATATAGTACAAATTAGTTTTATTATCAGGTATGAAAATCAAATTGAATAAAATCAGAAAATAAGGAACAATCAAATTCATACTACACTTTATCTATTTTAACAGAAGTCATGGTTAATGAACCTGCAACGGCTTTGTCGTTAAAGAAACTAATTTTTTCATTTTCTTCCTTTAAAGCCAATGTATAAATCAATGGCAAATAATGCTCCGGACTTGGTATTGCCAAGTCAAAAGCTTTACCCTGTGACCTGAAATTAATCAAACTCTTATGGTCGTTTGCCAATATGAATTTCTTCATTTTATCATTGGCTTCAGCTGCCCAGTCAAATGCAAAATTATCTGCATTCATTTTATCCCAAGCAATCATTCCTAAATTATGTACCATGTTTCCACTACCAATAATCAAAACACCTTTGGTTCTTAGTACGGCAAGTTCCTTAGCCAATTCATAATGATATTGTGGTGTTTGGTAATAATCTAAACTCATTTGAATGATAGGCACATCAGCCAATGGATACATGTGTTTGACAACAGACCAAGCACCATGATCTAAACCCCATTTTTCATCTAAACCAACTGATGTTTTCTTTACAATACTTTTAGTTAATTGAGCCAATTCAGGACTACCAAGAGCCGGATATTGAACATCGAATAAAGCTTTAGGAAATCCCCCAAAATCGTGAATGGTGGATGGTTTTTGCATAGCAGTAACAAAAGTACCTTTGGTTTCCCAATGCGCAGAAATACATAATATAGCAGCCGGTTTTGGAATACCTTTCACACTATTTCTAAAGCCTTTTACAAATTCATTTTCCTCGATGGCATTCATTGGACTACCATGACCTAAAAACAAAACAGGCATTTTAGGCGTATTTTTAAACGACGAGGACATTTGTTCTAATTCACTCAATTGCATAGCTAAACTTGATAATGGCAAAATTGCCAGTGATTGTAAAAAATTCTTTCTATTCATTTTAGTAGTGATGGTTCACAAAAATGTTGTAAACAAAGATGGAGCTAAGTTTTTGATTCAAGGTATGAAAAATCGGAAAATCTGTATCAATATTCTGAAAC
>JBMLOK010000369.1:0-9015 GCA_049243005.1 Bacteroidia bacterium
AAAACATGAAAACCCATTTCAATAATTTCTTCCAATGCTTTTTCCGGATGAGCACAAACATCAAAAGCTCTGTGAAAAGTTACTTGTAAAGGAGAACAAACTTCAAGCAATCTTTTACAAGTATCTATATCAATTTCACCATTAGGTTTAAGTGCTCCAATAACAAATCCTTTTACACCCTCAATTTCTTTGATTCTTTGAATATCGCGTATCATGATTTCAACATCCAAGTCTGAATAGACAAAATCACCTGGCCGAGGTCTGATTAAAACATGAATTGGAATTTTAACTTTGGAAGCGCAAACTTCAATCATACCAATAGAAGGCGTTGTACCTCCCTCCATTAGGTTTTCACACAATTCAATTCTATTGGCACCACCAAGTTCTGCTGCAATTGCTGATTCTGTTGATGTTGCACAAATTTCTATTAAGTAGCTTTTCATTTCTACTTCAATAATCTAAAATAAAAAGTATAAAACACAACAAAACGAATTGATTAATGAAATAGGTCCACCTGAAATAAAAAAAGGCAGCCCATAAGCCGCCTTTTTATCTAACTATAATATCAATTATTTCTTTTTGCCAATTTTTGCACCAATGTGCATACCACCACCAACACTAATAAACCAAGGTGATTCAGGATTTCCCGGTAATTGACCCAGCTCAGTTTTAAAAGATAAACCAACATATTTACCAGAATCATATTTCCAGCCTAATCTCCAACCAAAATTATTTCTTTTGTTTTCAGGAATATCAATATCTATGCCTTTAAATTGTGCTTGTTTTTCATTAGGCACCAAGGTATAGGTAATACTTGGACTCAATAAAACATCAGCATACATATTAAACTTAGAAGTCTTTCTTTTTTCACTGTAATTGTCTGGTTTAATTTTAACGTTTACAATTGATTTAAAATCCAATCCTGCATAAAAACAAAAAGCGTTCATTGTATAAGTTGGAGTTTCAAAATTTACCTTATCAACCAGATAATTTAAATTCCCACTTGCATCTTTATACTGAATATCGCTTTTATTTGGGGTTGAAATTAAGTCCATATCAACCTGGTAATTATTATGGAACTGCTGAATGCCACCTCTTACACTCCAAATCCTTCTAAACATCGCTGGAACCATAACATAACTGGTAAAAGTAGTTCTGCCAACTTTGCTGCTTGATAATACCACTTTAGCTTTGCCTTGTTTAATTTTATGACTCAAATTAAATTCAGCACCCGCTGAAAACGACCAGGTTTTAGTTAAATCTTTTGGGGCAAAAACTGCAGTTGCATTATCATCTAAATAAGTGCTTCTATACTCTGCATCTATTTGAAGTCTGTTTCCCAATAAAAAATTACCATAGATATTGTAACCAATTGAATTATTTGGGGAATAAGCAATTGCATCAAACACATTTATGCCAATAAAAAGATTTTTTACTTCAGGGTCATTTTCTAAAACCTTATAATTGATTTGTTGTGCTTTTAAGGTTGAGGAACTTAAAATTACAAAAAGTAAAACTACTGCTCTACCAATTGATTTGAGGATTTTTGTTTTCATATAATTTGTATTAAGATTTGATGTTTCAAAACTAGAAACACCTGAACTACCTTGAAATACCCTGTGTGTGGTAATTTATATCCGTGCTATTGGGTATATCTTAGTCAAATCCTTAAATTCGTTTAACATGAAGGCCAAAATTGTACTTATTGATGACCATCAAATAATGCTCGATGGAATCTCATCTTTACTTAATTCAAGTACTGAATATGAAATTATTGCTAAAAGTACAAATCCTTTAGAAGCCCTTGAACTTATCAAAATACATCATGCTGATATTTTAATCACAGATATTTCAATGGAAAAACTGTCTGGCATTGAATTATGTAAATTGGTAAAACAAAATTTTCCAAATATTAAAGTTTTGGCTCTTTCAATGTTTGGTGATAAAGAAACCATATCAGAAATGATTGAGGCAGGTGTAAATGGATACATATTAAAAAATACGGGCTCTGTTGAATTAATTGATGCCCTGGATAAAATAAAAAGCGGACAGGTATTTTTCAGCAATGAAGTTACTGTAGAAATGATGAAGTCAATTACTCAGTCTAAAAATCCACTTGCTGAATCAACTAAATTAACTCCCAGAGAAATTGAAATTGTTAAATCAATTGCTGATGAATTAAATAATGCTGAAATAGGTGAAAAACTTTTTATTAGTGAAAGAACCGTTGAAACACACCGTAAAAATATTTTCAGAAAAACCGGAACTAAAAGTGTTGCCGGACTTATTAAATACGCTATTGAGTTTAAAATAATATAAGCATCTTCGAATAAGTTTTTCAGTCCAAACTATAGAATATCCGTGCTAGTACGGATTAAATTTACCATTCATAGGGTATTTCAGTATTGAAGCTTCAACTACAATTTTGTTGAATAAAAAAATACTCATGAAAACCTTTTTTACTGCACTTATTATTAGCTCTCTATTTATTATTTCATGTTCTGCTCCTAAACTATCAAGTTATTCTGATAAAACAGATTTAGTTTCAAAAGCCAAATATGATTTCAATCCCAATAAAATCAGAAAAAATGGAAAAGGCTTTTCTGTAGATATGAAAGCCTTAGGAAAACTTCCTAAAAAAGTGGCTTTAATTAGTTTTTATGTTGATGACCCCGGCTTAACAAAAGTGACAAAATCACCTTCAACAAGCTCTTGGAATACTACCAATACCGGTTCAGAAAATGCTAAAATTTATGCCAATTATTTCTACCAGCAATCTGTTCAAACACTAAAAAGCACTTTTAAATCGAATGGAATTGATGTTTTAAGTCCAGATGAGTTCCTTAAAACAAATGAACAAAAAGAAGCTTACAACAATTTTGTGGTTAAACATACTACCATGAACAAAATTGGAAATGGCTTAAAGAAAATGATGAAAAATCTTGGCACTGCTTCTACTACTATTGAAACCGATGAAGCTGCTGATAATTTTATTCTGGTGAAAATTAATAACAGAGAAACAAGTGATCCTAAGAAGAAATCAGTAGAAACACAAAATCTAAGTATATGTATGGATGGACAAATGATTGAGTCGATTGGATATGATTTGTGTAAATCATTAGGAGTTGATGCTGTTTTAGTTGTTTATAATACCCAATTGGCAGATGAAGCCTGGGGCAAAACACGTTTTTGGTTAAGTGCAGTAAACATGCAGTTATTTGGCCCAAATCCCTTAACATTAAAAGAAGGAAAAAACGATGGAAACTCCTATAACAAAGGATTATTCTATTGTGGAGTAAGAATGAATTTTTCGAAAGGATTGTTAATCAACCCAAAAATAAAAGATGAAGCGAAATCACAACTAAACGAAATGGCTAATAGAAAAGCTTATCAAAATATGATTGCCAGTTGTGCTTCAAAAATTTCAAAATACATGATTAAAGAATTAGAATAATTTGAATAAAATACAATCATTTTAACTAATTTGGTTTTACTAACCATGAATATTAAAAAATATCTTTTTATACTTTGCTCTATCCTACTGCTTAGTTTTAGCGGCTATTCTCAAATTGATAGCTTGGAAAAATTGCTTAAAACAGATTTAGCTGATACAATTAAACTTCAGCTATATACCGACTTAAACTGGGAATACTTACAAGTTGATTTAAAAAAAGCAGAATGGTATGCAAAAGAGGAATTAAAATTAGCAGAATCAACTAATAACAAGAAGTTTATTGCTCAGGCATATAATGATTTTGGAATTGTTTGTATAAAAAACAGTGAGTTCAAAAAAGGATTAAACTGGCATCAAAAAGCTTTAAAAATTAGACTTGAATTAAAGAATCAACTTGATATTGCTTCATCATATTCTAAAATTGGTTACTGTTATTCTGAAATGGATTATTTTGGATTGGCACTCAATAACCAACTAAAAGCACTTGAAATCTACAAATCAATAAATGACAAAGGAAAAACTGCCTATACTTTAAACAATATTTGTTTTTTATACACTGCATTATATAATTGGGATAAGGTAATTGAATTGGCTAATCAATCATTTGCAATTGCTGATGAACTGGGCGATGATTATACTAAAGCTGTAGCTTTAAATAATATTGGAAGTTCTTTTGAAGAAAAACGTGATTATCTGTCAGCCATTAAATACAAATTAAAGGCACTTGAAATCTTTAAAGTTGTTGGAGATAGCAATAGTATGGCCAGTATGATGAATAATGTTGGTTACTATTATCGAAATTTAAATCAGGATGATAAAGCAGAATCCTATTATTTACCCGGTTTAGAATTATCGAGTCGCATCAATGATAGAAACAGTATGGCTTTATTTCATTCTAATCTGGGAGCATTGTATACCGATAAAAAGAATTTTACTAAATCGATTTATCACCTAAAAAAAGCTCAAGAAATTGCCACTGCACAAGAATTACCAAGTACTTTAATTCCGGTATACAAACATCTTGGTGATTATTATGTAGAAACCGGAAATGCCCAAAAAGCAAAAGAAAGTTATGATAATTATACCTATTTAAAAGATAGTTTATTCAATTCGAAATTAGCAGAGCAGTTTTCGGAAATGCAAACAAAGTATGAAACAACTGAGAAGGAAAATCAGAACCAAATTCTTCAAAAAGAGAATGAAATTAACCAAGTTCAATTAAACCGAAGCAGAACAATTCAATGGATTCTTTTTGTCGGAATTTTATTTATAAGTCTGATATTTTACTTGATTTACTCCAATTATAAAATCAAACAGAAACAAAAATTAAATGAAACGCTGTTGGCTCAGGAGCAAATTAGAGCTAAGGCTGTTTTAGAGGCTGAAGAAAAAGAAAGATTAAGGATAGCCCGAGATCTACACGATGGATTAGGTCAGCGTTTAAGTGCTGCCAAACTTAATATTTCCGGCTTACACCAAACCATTCAAACGGATAATGACAAGCAGGAATTGTTTTTAACGAATGCCATTCAACTACTTGATGAGTCTGTAAAAGATGTGAGGTCTATTTCACATAATTTATTAGCTAATGGATTAATTAAATCGGGTTTAGTTTCTGCAGTTAGAGAGTTTATCAATCAAATTAATTCTACCAATAGCTTAAGAATTAATATTGAAACTGTTGGTTTAGAAGACAGACTTAATCCGATTCAAGAAAACGTTTTATACAGAGTGCTTCAAGAAGTTGTAAATAACATTATTAAACATGCTCAAGCTAATGAAGTTAATATTCAATTCATCAGGCATGAAAATGAATTAAACCTATTGATTGAAGACAATGGAATTGGATTTAATTTAACGGAAGCTTTTGATAAAGGAGGAATTGGATTAAAAAACATTCAATCCAGAATAGAATATATCAATGGTAAAGTTGATTTCGATTCCTTTCCAAATAAAGGAACAACAGTAAATATTGAAATCCCTTTGACTTAAAGTTGATAGGTAACCTGAGGTGGAATGAATTCTGAAACATCACCATTGTTTCTGATTAAATCTCTTACAATTGATGAACTGACAGGAGTATAAGCAGGATCACACATGATAAAAATGGTTTCTACTTTATGAAAAACAATTTTATTCATTTGAGCAATATTCTTTTCATAATCAAAATCCGACATTGTTCTTAAGCCCCTTAGAATATAACCTGCTTCAATTTTTTCGCAATAATTCACAGTTAATCCTTCATAAATGGCAGCACTTACTTTAGGCTCGTCTTTGAATATTTCACGTATCCAATCCAATCTTTGCTCTAATGGAAACAGTGTATTCTTACTGCTATTATGACCAATTCCAATGACAATTTCATCAAATAAATGTAATGCACGTTCAACTATATTAACATGCCCAACAGTAATGGGATCAAAGGTTCCGGGAAATAATGCAATGCGTTTCATAAAAATAAATATTAAGTTTTATTCCGGATTCTTGAAAAATGAAAAGGTGGATTGTCCGTACTTTCTTTCCTCAAAAAAACCCTTTTGTGAGCTTAAATCCAAATGAGAACCATGTTCAATAATTAACATTCCGTTTTTAGCTAAAATTTGTTTTTCAAAAACCATTACCGATAAATCAACGATTTTATCTAAAGCATAAGGTGGATCAGCAAAAATTAAATCGTAAGAACTCGTATCGTTTTTAAGAAAAATAAAGACATCTTGTTTACGAACTTGTATTTGACTAAATGCTAATTTCTGTGCTGTTTCTTTTACAAACTTTACACAACCGAAATCTTTGTCGACACTAGTAATTTCGGCAACTCCCCTACTTGCCAATTCATAACTTATATTACCGGTTCCTGTAAATAAATCAAGTGTTTTTAGTCCTTCCCAATTGTATTTATTTTCAAGGATATTAAACAAACTTTCTTTCGACCTATCTGTGGTGGGTCTAACAGGTAAATTTTGTGGGGCATGAATAATAATGCCACTTTTGGTACCGCCTATAATTCGCACAGTAATGTACTACTTTCTATTAAATACTGATGTTCTTCGAATTGATGAAATGAAACCGGATAGGTAAATGATTTTGATTTAATTCCGAATGAAACCGATTTAACATATGATTTCAACAAGTTCTGTAATTCGTTCATTAACAAAGCTTCACCATATAGTAACACCTCTGCATCCTGATTCAATTCCATTTGTTTTGCAACAGCTAAAATAAAATAAGTGATATCATTTTCGTTGCCAAATGCAAATGTATTATAGAACTTAAGTTGTTCATCTAATACAGCAATTTCTATAAAATGGCCATGTACATGCACATGAATTTTTGAAGCCGGATTTGGAAAATGTTGTTGATGAATAAGTTTAATGAATAACAATGAACTATGAATCATATCAACCATTGGCATGTTAAAACGGATTAGTTTAACCAATTCATTTTTAACATTAAACAAGGCCGCAGTTTTTAACACATTCATTTTACAATCCAATACCTGCGAATTGTCAAACATTTTTTGAGTTAAACAATAATAGGCTTCGGTTTCAATGATGTTTAATAAAGATTCCGGGACCAAAGTACAAGCTTCATTACTTATAAATACCTTTTTCGAAGCATATTTTTTAGTAATTTCATTCATTAAAAGTTCACTAGACTTTAATTCATCATAAGATAATTCAAAAACACCTTTTCCAACCGGAAACAATAAAGCCAGTTGCATGACTTGTTTTTTGCTTGTATCTGAAATAACAATGGCAATATGGTTATCTGCAAATACCAAATGCTGGGCATATTTCGATGCATCTACCTCCTGATACAAATTGTCGGTAAAAGTTTTGATTTGATATTGAATGCTGATTGCGGCCATAATTTAATTGATATCGCAAAGTAATTATTGAATTTGTATTTTAAAAACCCACTTTCACCATACATGCTGATTGTGAACACTAAAATAGACTTATTTCTATTTTAGGCTTTTTCCAAAGGACAAGTAAAACCTATATTTGCCCAATGTTTATACCAAAAGACCCGAATTTTAAAGAACGTATTCAGCACAAAATGCTGGCAAATAATTTCATGCAATACATTGGTTTCAAGGCAACTCAAATTGAAGCCGGTAAAATTTCAGGGGAATTAATTCTGGAAGAACATCATTTGCAACAAAGTAAATTTCTACATGGTGGAGTTACGGCAACTCTAGCTGATTTAGTGGCTGGTTTTGCTTCATTTACCTTGGTTAATTCCAATCAAACAGTAGTTACATCCGATTTAAAAATCTCTTATTTAAACCCCGGTATTGGACAAAAAGTATTAGCTAAAGGCTGGGTGATAAAAGCCGGAAATACCCTTCATTTTGCAGAATCCGAAATTATTTGTATCAATGAAGGTTCCGAAACACTTGTTGCGAAAGGCTATTTAACTTTTGCAGTGGTTAATATTCCTTAATTTCAACATTTAAAAATTTAGACTATAATATAATTAGAGTTAATTAAACATCATTTCTTCAATAAAAAATAATCTAATTCTATATTCATTTGTTAATGATAATTCATTAAATTTAAAATATGTCAAGCTCTTCACTAAAAATAGATATCGACTCTTTACCACTTTCTCTAAAAAAAGAAGTGGCTGATTTTGTTGCTTTCCTAAAAATGAAAAGCAAAAAAAAAAATCCTCCTTTAAACAAAGAGAATTTGGATATGCAAAAGGGAAAATTCAATTATCTAAGGACTTTGATGAACCATTAGATTTATTTAAATAGAATAAGCGGATTTCTCTTTTTAACCTCCTAAAGATTCAAAATTAGAATAATAATTAGTCTTCCTCCCCCTTATAATCTGCCATGTCTAATATGGCCTGCCGCATTTCGAAAAAATTTGTGAAGGTAAATTGATCAATACTGAATTCTTCCGGTTCTGCAATTTCATCAAATTTTACTAAAAATGAAAAGTGCTTATATCCATCAGATTCTCCTGTCTCAAATTGAGATCTTTCATGATGTGACTTATAATCAACAATCTGATTTCCATTAAAACTGATTTGTCTTTTAATATAAATCGATTTTACAACAACTTCATTTTCATAAAACGTCCAAACTACCAAGGAATTTTTCAAGGAATCAATTATCCCAATTATTAAAAGAAAAAGTCCTAATAATCCCAATATCATTTCATATGAATAAACTGATTCCTGCTTTGTACTAAAATAAAAACCAACTATCATTAGTCCAACAGAAAACAGAAAGGAAAACACATTCATAATATGAAATTCAGTTCTGAATTCTGAAACCACCAATGGTTCTTTTTCTTCTTGAAATTCAATAATTTTAGTCATCACTTTTCACTCCAAAACATAAATCTCCAGCATCACCTAAGCCTGGAACTATATACTTGTGTTCGTTTAATTCTGCATCTAATGCCGCTACATAAATATCCGCTTCAGGCATTTCTTTTGCTATGAAATCCAATCCTTCTTGAGCTGCTATTAATCCTGCTACAATTACTCTTGATGGCTTTCCTTTTTTCAACAGTGCTTCATAACTTAATACCATACTTTTACCT
>JBMLOK010000370.1:0-3453 GCA_049243005.1 Bacteroidia bacterium
TGGGAAAAAGGATGGATTGATGCCTCAATTTTATTCATCAACCTTCATAAACAAGCGGTATTTGTCTGGATTTTATTTGCCATTCCAAGTGTACTTTTTATTTTTCTTGTATCCAAATTCAGCTTGAAATTTATCGGCAAGAGAAACCGCGCTTAAACTTTAGCTTTTGGCTTTTAGCTTTTGGCAAAATTTGTTTGATTGAAAAAGTGTTATACAATTGAAGAATAATGATTTTCTCATTAACTAAAACCAATTAATATCCCAAAGTTGATGAGCCAACAGCCAATAGCTAATTGCTAAAAGCCAGCAGCCAACAGCCAACGTCACTTACTAGCCGCCATCTTCTCATTAACCAACCCAAGCACCCATTCCAATTGTTCTTCTCTACTTAAATTGGAATTATCAAGAATGATTGAATCTTCAGCCTTCATTAAAGGAGAATCAGCTCTTGTACTATCTATATGATCTCGTTTTTCTAAATTAGCTAATACTTCATCATAAGTAGTACTCTGACCTTTTTCAGCCAATTCTTCTAATCTTCTATTTGCTCTGATAGCAGGATCTGCAGTTACAAATAATTTTAATTCTGCTTTTGGAAAAACAACTGTTCCAATATCTCTTCCATCCATAACAATGCCTTTATGGTTGCCCATTTCCTGCTGTTGATGAACGAGGAATCTTCTAACTGCACTTATTGAACTAACATCACTTACAAAACCAGCTACCCTTGGATTGACACGAATTTCATTTTCAATATTTTCACCATTTAAGATGGTAAATTGTTGTTGGGTTGCCTCATCTAAACCAAAACTAATTTTAATTTGAGGTAAAACTTCAGCAACCATTTCAGGGTGATGAATATCAATTTGATTTCTTATTAAATATAAAGTTACAGCCCTATACATGGCTCCGGTATCAACATAATGATAGCCAATTTTTTTTGCCAATTGTTTGGCTAATGTACTTTTCCCACACGACGAATAACCGTCGATTGCAATGATAATTTTGGTCACTATTGTTTCTTTTTCTTGCTAAAATCATTGATATTAGTGACAACACTAAAATGATTTGTATTTCTTCCTATTAAATAACTTCCACTTCCGTAATGCACCTGGAAACGATTAATTTTTATACCAAATCCCCAACTGTATCCGCTAACTCCTTTTCTGTCTGTAAGAGCAAGTTCTCTTCTTCTTAAATGATTATATCCTACTCTTATATTGAAATTTTTGCTCAGGACAACTTCAGTATTAAAAACAACATGACTCATAGCATGTTGAAAGAAACTAAATTTTTCTAAAATTGGTAATCCTGTTTCTAAGTCAATATTGTTATTGTTTCTGTTTTCTATTTGATACAATAATTGTCCCGGTTTTTCCAAGTGTTGAAGTACTATTCCTAATCTTAATGGATTGTGTTCAAATTTCCTTGAAAACCCCAGTTGAACATTCATAGGAACAGGTTCATTATTGGCATTTGTATAAGTTTTTATTTGAGTACCAAGGTTACTAATAACAGCTGTTGCAACCATTAATCTACTTTTGCTATACCATGTAGCTGCTAAATCTGCTGCTACTCCAAGTGAATTATATGATTCAAGATTAGAATAAATTAGTTTAGCAGAAGCACCTAATTGAAAACTACCTTTAACTTGAGATGCAGTAAAACTCATGCAATAATCACCGGCTGTGAATGTACCTAAATCTGTACCATCAGGAGCCCATCTTTTAAAATTACCATAGTTTACAAACTGAATTCCACCGGCAAAACTGGTCTTGTATTTTTCTGAATGTCGGGTGTATCCAGCATAACCTGCTCCAATATCAGCTAAATATCCAACATAACTAAATGCAGCCTGATTATGAAATTCAGAGTTTAATAAGGAAGGATTTCCTGCTATTAAATGTAAATCTATTGAAGGATTATTTATAGCATTACCTCCTAATGCAGCAATTCTTGCTGATGGTTGCATATATAGGAAATTGTATACACCGTTTCCTCCCAATTGCGCTTTACTTAAAAAACTGGATAATGAAAATAAAATGATTAGTATTTTTCTCATGTGATTTTTCAAAAATAGGGGTTCAAAGCAAGATATACGGAACTACTCAAATAAAATTATCATATTTTACTTATTGTTATCTTTTTAAAATCATTTTTTCGGCAGAAAATATAAAAATTGGGTAAGTTTTAATTTTTCATACCGCCATTTGTCGCATTTTTCCACATTTTTATCACTAAAAACTCTCTAATTGTCATTTTTTACGCATTAAAAAGTGTAAGTATCAGGTTGTCAAATATCTTTGTTTCAACCTTTACTAGTTCTACTTATGCAAATTTCTACAATTTCTATCAAGAAATTGGTCTTACTTGGGCTGATTTTTTGTGGGATTCTAACAAGTGCGCTTGCAGCCTTTTCTGGCTCGGAAAGTGACGCTTTATTAGATCCAAAAATCAAAGTTGCCGACAAAGCAACTTCTGAATCATTTAAACTTGCTGCCGGTTCCGACCGCATCGTTTATTTTGAAAAATTGCAAATCCTTATTAAAGCACTTCAAGTTGGTGGCACTAACACACAAATTGAAAGTGAAGCAATTGGATCGCACACCACTACAAAAGATGAAATTATATTTTTATTTGGTGAACCCGATCAAATCATTCAAAATACCTTATACCATTACAACCTCAATGCCGCCGGCACTTGTAAGGCTGTAATAGGAATCAATAAGGATGGTCTTGTTACTTTTTCAGTAATCAAAGGCTGCTAATTCAATTTTATTAAAAAAAATCAACCTGCGTATCAACGCGGGCTAATGTGAAAATAATGAAAATTTATACTTTCATGATGAAAAGAGGTGTATCCTCTTTAAAATTATTTGCTTTTTTTATCCTGAGTTTTTTAGGACTAAATGCAAATGCAACAGTAGAATTGAGTTTATCGGGTAGCTCAAATTTGGCTTCAGTAAATACCGGAAATCAGTTTATATATACATTAAACTACCAGGTTTCTAGCTTAACTGATAATGGTATCAATGTTAGAGCAAATATTGCTTTACCAACTAATTTGGTACCATTTGTAATTAGTCCTTTTGCAAATTCAGTAGAATTTGATGAAAGTCAAGTTGCTTCTGTTACCTATAATTCAGGTACAAATGAAATAGATATTGTATTTGTAAACCCAATTCCGGCGGGTAGTACAGGTCAGTTGCAAATTAAGTTTAAGTATTTAAATGGAGTTACTCCAAATGCTTATTCACCTGATTTAGTTGCAACAATTGATGCTGATAATAATTTGAATATTGGTGGTGGTACAGGACCGGTTTCATCAAATGTTTTAAATGTTACTGCAATTGCCAATAACCAGTTTACCATCAACAAAAATAAAACTGCTGGTGGTGCAATTGATGATATTACAATTTATCAAATCGGAATTTCTTCTTCAAGTTCTTCATC
>JBMLOK010000370.1:3553-8967 GCA_049243005.1 Bacteroidia bacterium
TATTTATTTGGAGAAATTCCGGTACTTCCTTTAGGTACTTTTTCGGCAAGTAACAAATCAGGAAATGTTTGTTTTAATGTTGAAACTCCAACTCCTGGCGCTGCTTGTTGGGGCGGCGGAATTACTGCTGCAACAGCTTATTGGATGAATAAACATATTTTAGCAGGTACTTCTTGTAATTGGTTTAGTAATGGTTGGTATAATTCAGGAAATACAGAATTAGATTCAGTAACACTTATTTATAATGTAGATAAAAGCATCAACTTCAATCAAATTAAAGTTCGTCCTGTTTATGATGGTTTTGATTCGGTTGCTCCTGCTAGTATTGAAGTTTATTATCAAACAAACAGCAATCCTTATGTTTATCAAGGAACTTACAGTTCTGTAACAGTTGCTGCATTAAGTGGTTCAACTCAAAACATCAATATTACTTTGCCTTCTGGTGAGTATGTTACCAAAGTGAAGTTTATTGTTAGAGGTGATTTACCTATTGGTGGAAGTCAGGATTTTAGTTACTGCGGAGATTCAAGAACAGCCGCTTTAGGTGCTAAAGATGGTACTCCAATTGTTGAAGGTACTACTTATAATCCTTCAAATGTTGGTGATGATGGAACAGTAGTTACTAATAATTCTGAAGGATTTTATTACTTCGGTGGAACATCAAATGCATATTCAAACTGTAATGGTTCTGCAGAAATTATGATTCCTCAACCAGTATTTGGATTTACAGGAAAATCAATCATCAATTCAGATGGAAATTACCGAGCAAGTGATACAATTACTTATCAATTCAGCACTTATTTAGGAGGAAACGTAAATGCTACTTCAGTTGTAATTACTGATACCCTTGATTCGAGATTAAATTATGTACCAGGTTCTTCTGTATTATATATAGATAATGTTCCTAGTTCAATCACACCAACAATTACTAATGATTCAATTTTAAATTGGTCATTAGGTACTTTAACAACCGGAAAGACTTATGCAATCAGATTCAGAACAGTAATTGAACCTGGAACTCCTCCAACAGGAATTCATAACAGAGCTTATTTAAATAGTTCAAATGGTTTGTTTAATGGTGTAACAGATGATGTTGATGTAACAGTAATTTCAGCTGTGGCATTAAGAGCTTATAAAGGTCAGAATGGTTGTGATCCAACTTATGTTTATTACCCAACAACAGCAATTGCTCAGGAAGCGGGTCCGGTTAACTATAAAATCACCATCAAAAATTTAGGAAACGTTGCTGCAAAAGATTTAGTAATGGTTGATGTGTTTCCTTTCATTGGTGATTTCAGAAGTTCACAATGGTTTGCTAATTTGGTAAGTCCGGTTAGCATCAGCGACCCAAGTTCAACTGTTTATTATACTACAACTTCTAATCCTTGTTTAAACGATTTTAATCCGGCTACAAATCCAGGTGGTTGTTCAAGTCCATCATGGACAACAACTCCACCAATGGATATTACTTCTGTAAAAGCTATTAAAATAACTAGATCAGCTGTATTACCGGCTTTAGATTCAATAGAATTAACGTGGTTGATGCGCGCTCCGGTTGGAACTCCAATCAACTTATTGATGAACAATTCAATCATGTATCAGGCTTCACGTGCTGATAATAGTTCACAATTGTTACCTACTACTCCAATCATGGTTGGAATGAGAACTACTTGTACTCCGGTTTTAGGTTCTTTGGGTGATTATGTTTGGATTGATGCCAACAAAAATGGCTTACAAGACGAGGCTGCTTCATTGGGATTAAATGGAATGAAAGTTTATTTGTATGGAGCCGGTGCTGACAATGCAATTGGTGGTGGTGACGATGTGTTAATGGATTCAACTGTTTCAGCAAATGACTTTTTTGGCAATCCCGGTTATTATAAATTCATTGAATTGGCTTCAGGTAAATATTATGTGAAGTTCCCAACTGCTTATAATGAGTATTTATTAAGTCCTGTTTCTATTCAAACCGATCAAACCAACGGCAATAATGATGCTTCATTAACAGGTGGTTTAAGCGGAATAATTACAATCAATGCTACAGGTACTGGTCAGGATAAAGACAATACTACCATCGATGCTGGTTATTATCCTTTAGGATCAATTGGAAATTATTTATGGGTTGATAACAACAAAAATGGTTTACAAAACGAATCAGCATCTAATGGAATCAATGGATTAAAGGTTTATTTATTTAGAAACATGGGTGCAGGAATGGTATTAATCGATTCTGCCATTACTGCCAATGATGGTTCTGGAAATCCGGGTTACTACAATTTCATTATTGATGAAAGTGCAGATTACCAAGTTCAATTCCCTTTAAACTATCAAACAAAAGTTTTAACGACAAGAAATACTTCTCCTGGTGTAAATGGAAATAGTGATGCATCAGTTACTACAGGTTTAAGTCCTGTATTTACCATGAATTTAGTAAATAATTCAGGTGTAAACAGACACAATCCAACCATTGATGCAGGATATAAATGTAATGTTACCACACCTGTAATATCAGGAAATACAAGTATTTGTACTGGTGGCCAGACTACATTAAGCAGCACAACAGGTGTTAACTTTACTTACCAATGGTATAAAGACAATATATTAATTCCGGGAGCTGTTTCTTCGAATTATACTGCAAATGCAGCAGGTACTTATAAAATCATTTCTACTGATTCTGGTGCTTGTTCATCAAATGCTTCTAACACATTAACTGTTGCGGTAGTTAATAATCCTCCTGTTGCAAATTTCACTGTCAATAACGATAACCAATGCTTTGGATCACACGATTTTGATTTCACCAATACTTCAACAAGTCCGGGTGCATCAGTATCATATTTATGGAATTTTGGTGATTTAACTTTTAGCACTGATACAAATCCTACTAAAACATATGTGGCTCAAGGTTCTTATAATGTTAAACTGATAGCTACTAATTTTTATGGTTGTAAAGATTCAATTACTAAATCGGTTTATGCCGGACCTCCAATTGCGAATTTCTCATATACCAGAAATTGTGATGGTACTGTAACTTTCCATAATTTATCAAACTATGCCAATGATTTTGAATGGCAGTTTGGAAATGGATTTTATTGCACCAATTCAACAGCTGATATCACACACCAATATGGTCCCGGTGATTACAATGTTACTTTAATCTCAAGAAACAATGGTTTATGTGCTGATACAATCACTATTCCAATTCATATTAGTCCTAAACTAAAAGCAGTATTCGGAATCGATTCTTTGGGTTGTACAACAGTTATGCAATTCAATAATTATACAGACAATGCTGATAGTTTAATTTGGGATTTTGGCGTTCCTTCAGTAACAACAGATACTTCAAGTGCTAACAATCCAAGATTCACTTATCCTTCGGATGGTACTTATACAGTTACAATGATTGCCATTACTGATGAAAATTGTACAGATACATTTACTAGAGTAATCAATGTTTCATCTGTAGGAATTGCACCGGTTGCTAATTTCACTTATGCTCCATTACCTGGAAATTGTGTTACAAGATTTGCATTCACCAATACATCAACAAATACATCTCCATTAGATGATTGTTACCGTTGGATATTCAGTGATAGTTCTGTAATTGGCTTGAGAGATGTAAATAAATCATTTGCAGTTGCAGGTGTTTATCCTGTTACATTAATTGCTCGTTCTACTACCAATTGTTATGATACATTAACTCAAAATGTAACTGTATTAGCTAATTCAGGTGGACCTGTAGTTCAATTTACACCTGAAGATGATGAACAATGTCAGTTTAGAAACAGCTTCAACTTTTTGAACTATTCTACTTTCTTAGGTAATGGTTGGACCATGAACTACCATTGGGATTTTGGAGATGGAACACAGGATTTGGTGAATACATTTGCATTCAATAAACAGTATGCAAATGCCGGAACTTATCATGTAAGATTAGTTGGATTCGGTAGCAATGGTTGTCGTGATACAGCTTACCAAACAATTAGAGTATTACCTTCTCCTCAATTGAATTTTACTGCAGATGCAGCTTGCGGAATGAGAGTTGAAATCGTTAACAATTCAACAGGAGCGCTTTCTCATTTCTGGGATTTTGGTGATGGTTTTTATGAAGAAAATAACAACGATACTTTATATCATACTTATTTAACTCAAGGTTGGAAATTCATTAACTTAAGTGGTGTAGGAAATAATGGTTGTCCTGCAGAACAAAATGTTGGTTTGATGGCAGCAATAGGAAGTATGCCTCAAATTCATGTTACATATGATACAATCCCATGTTCAAATGCTATTCAGTTCCATAATACTTCAATCAATGCCGGACATTATACCTGGAATTTTGGAGATGGTTCACCTGTATCACATGAATTTAATCCGGCTCATGCCTATGCAGTTGCAGGTAATTATACTGTAATTGTGATTGGTACAAACGGTGGTTCATGTTTCGATGCTGATACCTTTGTTGTAGCAGCTCCTCCGGGATTTGGAACTCCACTTCCTTCAGCAAGATTTAATTATACTTTATCAACTTGTGCCAATATTGTTCAAGCAGTAGATATATCTTTAAATGGTGCTGCAACAAACTGGTTCTGGGATGGTACATTAATTAATTGGGGACCTAATTTCACAATTAGTAATCCAAGCTTAGGTGGACATACATTAACAATGGTTTCAATTAATGGTGCATGTAGAGATACATTCAGCAGATTTATTCAGATTCAGGATATACCAGTTGGTAGAATGGTTTTTGATACCAATTCTTGTAATAGAAACGTGGTATTTACTGCTGATGCATTGAACTCAGAAACTTATTCTTGGAATTTTGGTGATGGCGGTTCTGGTTCTAATACATCAACAGGACCAATGACTTCACATAATTTCAGTGCAAATGGAGATTATATCGTGAGTTTAACTATGTCAAATAATTCAGGATGTAGCGTAACTGTTCAGGATACTGTGACAGTGAATGCAAGTGCCGGTTCAGTTAACTCATCATTCTATTTCAGAAATACTATTTGTAATTGTGTTTGTTCGAATAAGGTTCAGTTCTTCAATACAAGTTCTGGTGCTTCAAATACTTACTTATGGAATTTTGGTGATGGAAATGTATCTAATCAAAACAGCCCTAATAAAGGATATGCAGATACCGGTTACTTTACCGTAAGCTTAACTGCAATTGATCCTAGCGGATGTTCAAGTGTATCAACAGCACAAGTATATGTGCCATCAACGGCAAAAGGACCAAGTGCTTCGTTTAATACTGAAAACCCAGTTCAATGTTTGGTTGGTAATAGTTTCAATTTTACCAATACATCACAGTATTTAGGTACAGGATGGATTCCAAAATACTACTGGAATTTTGGTGATGGAACAGTTGATTCTACACACTCATTCATTTATAACAAACATTATGCAAGTGC
>JBMLOK010000371.1:0-2082 GCA_049243005.1 Bacteroidia bacterium
ATTTAAATTATCTGAACCCAATTATTTTCTATAAAAGTGTTGAAGATGGATTGAACAGCTTAGATAAATCAATCATTGGAATGAACTTTAAATGGAATATCAAAAAGATGGTTTCTTTATATGGCCAATTTGTATTTGCTGAGTTTGTTTTTAATGATTTAAAAGCCGGAAATGGAAGTTATACAAACAAGTTCGCTTTACAAGGAGGATTAAAATACATCGATGTTTTGGGAATATCCAATCTAGATTTACAAGGAGAAGTGAATATAAGCAGACCTTATATGTATACATCTTACTTACCTCAAAACTCTTTCAGTAATTTCAGACAAAGTATGGCGCATCCATTAGGTGCAAATTTTAAGGAGCTTGTTGGAATAATAAGATACCAACCCATGAATAGAATTTTTATGATGGCAAAAGCAATTATTTATAAACAAGGTTTAGATACCAATGGAAGTAATTGGGGAAGTAATATTAGAAAATCATATTATGACAATACTAATATGTATGGAAATTATATTGGACAAGGTGTTAAAGTAAATACTTATTTAGCAGAACTTACAACTACCTGGATGCCTAAACATAATTTGTTTATCGATGCAAAATATACTTATAGAAAAGCTAGCTCTCTTGTTGATTGGTTCAATGAAAAAACAAACTATTTCAGTTTTGCCATCAGGTATAATTTTGGTGTTAGAAACTATGATTATTAATTAAATCATTTGGACATCAATCTAAATCAAACAATAAACCATTAAGCTTAATTTTAATTTCTTCCGGTGAAGGCAAGAAATTTTTATATGCTGTTGGTAAAGTATTGGCCAATTGATATGATGCAACACCAATTGGACCATCATTATTTTTTAATGCATATTCAACAATTGTTTTGTTTTTACTTTTACAGATAATTATCCCTATAGAAGGATTTTCATCTTTCAATTTGATTGTATCATCTAATACCGCTAAATAAAAATTCATCTTTCCTGCAAATTCTGGTTTAAAGTTTCCTGTCTTTAATTCAATAGCTACTAATGATTTCAATCTTCGATGAAACAATAATATATCAATATAGAAATCTTCATTTCCAACTTGTAAACGATACTGATTTCCAATCAAAGTAAAATCACTTCCAAGCTCAAATAAAAAAGCTTTGATATTTTTCATTAATCCTAATTCAAGCTCTTTTTCAGAATGAGTTTCTGCTAAATCCAAAAATTCGAAGCAAAATTCATCCTTAAAAATAAGCTTTCCCATGTTTTTCTTATTTTCAGGTAATGCTTTTTCAATATTATTATTAAGCAAAAACTTCTCAAATGATTTACCTGAAATTTGATGAATCAATACACTTTTAGACCAAGCATTTTTTCTTGTCATTTGTATATAAAATTCTCTTTCCAAATCGTCTTTACATCTTTCAAGAATAAGTATATTATGACTCCAGCTAATTTGTTGCACCAGTGGTGCAAGTTTTGTATTATACTGATAATGAATGTAAAACTTACGCATACGCCATAAATTATCTGTTGAATATCCTTGTGTATCTGGAAATTCTAGTATCAAATCATACGACAATTTTTCTACCACGGATTTACCCCATCCCAATTTGTTTTGTTTTTCTACTATACTCTTCCCAATATCCCAATAAAGCTCAAGTAAAGTATGATTTACTTTTTTTAATGCTTCATATTGTGCTAATCGAATTTTCTTCTTTATTTCAATCAAAAATTCCTTGTATTCATTTAGATTATTATTCTTCATGTTTTAAATTTAAAGCAGGAAAGAAAAACTACAAATAGCCTAATTCCTTAAAAGTAAATTTGAAAACTACATTATCTTAAGTTACTGAATTTCAATAATATTTTAAAAATATTGAAACTTAATCGCATGGCTTCTATGTCTATAAAAACTGTAAAATGCTAAGGTTTAAGGTTTACCTAAAATGAGATTATAATTTGGAAACACCTTATTTAAATGATGCTTAAATTCAAATACAATTCATATAAATAAAATTATTTTCTTAAAGTTAAAACTTGAAATTACCCTTAAAAAAAGGAATCTTGCCAAGTATAATTAGACCCATAA
>JBMLOK010000372.1:0-3890 GCA_049243005.1 Bacteroidia bacterium
AATAACACTTAAACAAAACAAGCAGATGAAAAACAGTTTTTTAGAAAGTAAACTTTTCAAGTCAATCATGGCGAAAGCCTACGGTATTGGTGCCGCAGTCGTTATCATTGGTGCATTATTCAAAATTCTTCACTTACCTGGTGCAGATGGAATGCTTATGGTAGGACTACTAACTGAAGCCGTTATTTTCTTTATCTCTGCATTCGAACCACCTCATCAAGAGCCAGATTGGACATTAGTTTATCCAGAACTTGCTGGTCTTGAACCAAAAGAAAAGAAATCAACTTCTAACAAAGGAAGCTTAACTCAACAATTAGATAAAATGTTGGAAGATGCTAAAATTGGTCCGGATTTAATTTCTAGTCTTGGTAATGGTATTCGTGCTTTAAACGATAATGTTACAGATTTAAAAGATTTATCAAAAGCTGCTTCAGCAACTGAAAGCTACACTAAAAATGTACAACAAGCTGCTGATTCTTTAACTGGCATCAATACTTCATATTCTAAAGCTGTAAATGCTATGGAAGGTTTAGTTAATGCTTCTGAAGGTTCAAGAGAATATGGTGCTCAAATCGAAAAAATGACTAAAAATCTTTCTTCATTAAATTCTATATATGAATTAGAGATTTCTGAATCAAACAATCACTTGAAATCTATCAATGAGTTTGTTGGTGGTTTATCTAAAGTTGTTAATACTTTAAATGAATCAAACAATCAAGCTGAGCATTTTAAAGCTGAAATGGATAAACTATCTAAAAACTTAGGTAATTTAAACAATGTTTATGGCAATATGCTTGCAGCTATGAATGTTCGTAGCAACTAATTCAATCATTATCGAACTTTAAACAAAATTAAGATTTAAGAAATGGCAGGAGGTAAAGTAAGCGTTAGGCAGAAGATGATCAATATGATGTATTTGGTGTTAACAGCATTGTTAGCATTGAATGTATCTGCTGAGATTCTGAAGGCCTTTCATATGGTGGAAATAAGCATGGATCGTGCCGGAGAAAATATTGATAAGAAAAATATCAATACTTTAAAGGCAATCGATAAATACCACAAGGAAATCAGTCCTGGCGACCCTAAAGGAAAAGAGGCTTATGATAAGTCTTTAGAAGCGAAAAAAATCGCTGATGAAGGTGTTAAATATTTTGCTGATTTAAAAACTCAATTAATTGAGGCAGCAGGTGGTCGTAAAGATGGTAAAGCAGAAGAAGAAGTTGCTCAAGCTAGTAATATTGAAAAGCATGCTAACTTGATGATTAATCAAGGAAAAGGAAAAGAAGTTAAAGCTAAAATTCTTGATATCAAGAATAAATTATTAGCTCTTTTGCCTAAAGAAAAACAAGCTGAAGTAAAATCAGATTTAATCATTGAAGATCCTAAAGATGGTCAATCTTGGGAGTCAGAAATGTTTGAACATACTCCTTTGGCAGCAGTTGTAGCTTTGATTTCTAAAACTCAAAATGATATCAAAAATACTGAAGCGCAAGTTTTAGATATTTTGAAAGGTTCAATTAAAGATGATGTTCTTATCATTGATAAATTGGAGGCTAAAATCATCCCTAATAATGGTACTTACATCACTTTAGGAAACAAGTATTCGGCTGATATCTTCTTAGCAGCTTCTAGTTCAAGAACAAACCCTGATATCTCAGTGAATGGTTCTGGAGTTAAAGTTGAAGGTGGTGTTGGTAAGTATGAAGTTACAGCAACCAGAGAAGGTGAGAACAAATTTAAAGCAGTAATTGTTACTCAAGATGCTCAAGGAAAACCTAAAAGAGATGAAGTAGAAGGTTCTTTCTTTGCTCTAGCTCCTTTAGCAGTAATTTCTGCAACAAAAATGAATGTAGTTTATATTGGTTTAGAAAATCCAATTTCAGTTTCTGTACCGGGTGTTTCATCTCGTGAAGTTACTGTTAC
The DNA here is from genome assembly GCA_049243005.1 of Bacteroidia bacterium. Lineage (GTDB taxonomy): Bacteria > Bacteroidota > Bacteroidia > UKL13-3 > UKL13-3 > CAISCU01. Next base: position 1,924 of record JBMLOK010000372.1, read on the forward strand.
ATCATCTGCTGGTGGTAAATTAAAATCTGGTGGACAAGATGGAACATTTTTGTTAACAGTTGATGGTACTCAAAGAGATATTACAATTAACGCAACAGTTAATGGTAAAGTAATGGGTTTCCAAAAATACCGTGTTCGTCCAATCCCTAAACCAATGCCTCAGTTAGGTTCTATCTTCCAAAGTGGATCTTATTCTGCAGGTGAAATCAAAGCTGCTAACTTCGTTATTACAGCATTAAAAGATTTCGCATTCGAAGGTGTAAACTTCACAACTTTAAGATGGACATTAATTTATCAACCTAAAAGAGGTGATGGTAAATTTGCTCCTGGTAATGGAACAAACATTTCAGGTGAAGCAAAAGCATTATTGAACATGGCAAAACCTGGTGATACTTATACTTTAACAGGTATTAGTGCTCAAGGTCCTGCTGGTGCTGTGCAATTGCCTTCATCTTTAACAGTAACTGTTAGACAATAAGAAAAAGTAAAAGGCGTTTTAAAATTATTCAATAAAGACAATGAAGAAGTCAATAATTATCCTGATGTTTAGCATGCTTTCATTTGCAAGTTTTGCTCAAGGTGTGTATGATGATTTCATATACAATCGTCAGGCTGTAACTGAAAGGAAAGTTATTCCATGGCCATATTTGCGTGAAGCTGATGTGTTTTTCGCAAAGAGAGTTGTGAGAATAGTTGACACAAGAGAGAAACAAAACCAGCCAATGGCTTGGCCTAAAAATCCTCTAAGTGTTGTTCTTTATAACAATATTAAAGAAGGTAAAATCATTCCTTACAGAGACGATTCTTTGTCTTCTCAAATGTCAATTGAATATTTTTTGACTCTAGGTACTGATACTGATTATATCGAAGTTCCAATTGATCCTAATGATCCTTCTTTAACTAGAACTGATACAATTATCAGTCCGATGATTCCTGAATTACGTATTCAGAAATTCAGAATTGTAGAAGATTGGTTGTTCGATAAAAAACATTCTCAAATGTATGTGAGAATCGTTTCAATCGCACCTCGTTACAATGTTAGAATTAAAGGAGTTGACTTAGGTGAACAAGATTTATGTGTATTGAAATACCATGCAAAAGATGGTAGTGGTGAAGCTGATTTGAGACACATCATGGTTAATTATGAAATATTTAATCGCCAAAATGATGCAGCCAGATTAACTTACGACGATTGGTTTGAAAACAGATTGTTTACTAGCTATATCGTTAAAGAAGCTAACCAACAAGACATGTATATTAAAGAGTATGATGCTTTCAAAGACAATGGAGTAGCTGCTTTATTAGAAGGTGAAAGAATCAAACAGGAACTATTCGAAAAAGAACATGATTACTGGGAATACTAGTAGAAATATTTAAAAGGGGCTTCGGCCCCTTTTTTTGTGCCTAATTTCCAAATTTTAGTTTTTATCCAATTCAGATTTTTAATACCCACTTGTCTTAGAATTTTCAATAGATAGGCCAAGTTTTTGTTTTATTTTATCTTCTGAATTTGGCCATCTTTATCTATTCCTGAAATAGAAAACCTGGATTTATTTTAATTTTTCATTTGGCTTTATTGTTGTTTAACTTGAATTTATCTATACATCTAAAGGTTTCTTATTGGTTAATCAATTTATCCTTATTGTCCTTTATGTCTTTTATTGTCCTTTCTATTGAATAATAAACTTTAATTAAAATGCTCTTTAAGCTTTCGTGCTTTTAAAAGCACATATTTTCATCAATTTTCTATTGTTGTTTTATAACTCCAACCAATAATCGTTCTTTTTCTAATTCAACCTCAAAAAACTTGTTTTATTTTTCGAAATTTAATTCTCTGAAAACTAAATACTAAACGGATTTCTTCAAAGTTTTTTTAAAATAAATTGAGATAAGATTTGTTTTTTGGAAACATTATCTATCTTTGCACTCCCCTAAGGGAAGGGAGGCATAGCTCAGCTGGTTCAGAG
>JBMLOK010000373.1:0-3699 GCA_049243005.1 Bacteroidia bacterium
TTATTTTTTTCGATTAAATAAACCTACACTCAAACTTCCTTTTATTCCGAAATAATAGTTATCAAAACCACCACTTACTTTGGGGTCGATATTAATTTGGTTTAAAATTCGATTATACTCAAGACTAAGATCAAAATAGTTTGATATACTGATTCCAACTAAGGGTCTGACACCAAAATTAAAAGCTGGTGAATGGTATAAAACACTGTAAGAGCCGACTCCAATACCTACAAAAGGTCTTACTTTACTTTTAAAAAAGTAATGATTATAAGTAGGACAAAATGATAGGATATCATAAGCATTAATCGCATCAGTCTGGTAATCTTCTGTAACTATTGCGAACTCCATATTGAAACCAATTGAATTTTGATTGTTATAAAACCATTTTGGATAAATATGAAGACCAAAGCCACTGTTTTTGTTGTTATATTTAGGAATAGAATTATCAAAAAATCGTTCGGGAACGTTTCCTTGAAATCCGAAATTTAATCTAATATTCCTGGCTTCCTGGGCGAAAATGGTGTTGCAAACAAAGAGGTTAAAGAGAATCAAAATAATCTTCTTCATACTTTTATACTTTAACAATAATTAATGCAAGAGATAAAATCAGATTTAAACAACTAAGCAATTAAAAAGCACTATTTGTTTTACGCTTATCCGCTTCTTTACCTAAAAACAAATCCTAGACTTTATTGCTGATTATTATTCGTTAAAATCAAAATAAACACAAAAAATGAATATTGATTAGTTTAAGTTTCTTTTAGCAAGTTCTTAAAATCCAGAATGGATGACATGATTATAGAAAATAAAATATGAAGAAACACCACCCGCAAATCTCCACCACGCGGACCTTCGGTCCGCGTGGTGGAGATTTGCGGGGAATTCATTTAGAGCATTTAACTATAAACATGTGACCACCTTCAGGGTCTTAAATTTCATTGAAAAGGTAAGTTTTCACCTTAAAACTTTTTGATAATATTACTCATAGAAGTGAAGATTTATGCAAATTACTGCTGGTAAACATCCGGATATTCGTTATTTGTTTTTATTCCTCTTCAAATATTCCAATATCCAATCCTTCAATTCCGGCTTCAATTAAAATATCCTGACCTGCAATTTCAAACATCAATTGTTTGTTTGAGTTCTCTTCAATTAAAACCTGGTCAATTACCTTTCCAACTAGATCTTTCCATAAAACACTTGTACTTCTGTCTCTTTCTTTAATGAATAAGGCTCCTGAAAATTCTGCCATTAACTTTTTGTTTTCAGCCTCTAAATCAAAATTCGGAACACATAAGCCTTCACAAGATTCATCATATCTAATAAAAAGCGGACGATTTTCATTTGTATAAAATCCTACAACATCAATGTATTCAAACTCCTCCCCTTTTTTAGCTCGATTCTGCCAATAATAATAAACTACTCTGACCAATACTTTTCCTTCAATAGAAAGTAAACTTTTTAATTCTTCTGTTATAAAACTCATAGATAAAATAGAATCGGCAAGTTGAGATATTTTTTCGGGATTTGAAATAAAACTATTCGAAAGCAAATTGTAAAAAAATCCTGTTTTAAAATTCAATTCCCAGTAAGGAATTATTAAAAATAAAGGGAAATTGATTTCAAAACAAAACCAAAAATCCCATTTTGAAACAGAATATCAATATTTATTCATTACGTAAAAAAAATAATTCATCAACTCATCCAATTATTCCGCAATTCAAATAGTGATTCATAGCTATTCACCAAAAGTTTGACTTTTTCGGAGCATGGTTTGATTAATAATTATCAAACCGAAAAACCATGAAATCAAGAAAGATCTCGGAAAAAATGAAATGGATGAAAGTACTCATGATGGGTATTTTATTCACCTTATTGTTTACTGTAAAGGGCTATTCTCAAACAGTAGAAGCTTTATTGAATGATGAGGATCAACAAAAAAGTGATTTGTTCAAATCACAGAAAGGCAGCGATAGGCGTGCCACTTTTACAAGTCTAGAGAGTTTAATAAAACCTCTGGAAGCAGTTCCTACAACTAATATTTCCTCCAAAAAAATTGGAGCTAATACTAGCACTAAAGAGGAAATCATTATCCTTTTAGGGGAGCCCGACAACACAATTCAACAAAGCATTTATCAATACCTGCTTAAAGGTAATGGATTTGAATGCCGTGTAGATATTGGCTTCAATGCAGATGGACTGGTTAGCTTTTATGTAATCAAAGATTGTAACTAACATGAAAAATCATAACCAATTTAAGTCTTTAAAAAGCATGCTAATTGTATTGCTTTTTTCATTGTTTGTTTTTACAGGAAAAGCTCAAGTTCAACTGAGCTTATCTGCTTCTACAGATTTAGCAAGTGTGAATTCGGGCAACCAATTTATTTATACGCTTAATTATCAAATTTCGAGTTTAACCACCAATGGAACAGGTGTTGTTGCTACAATGCCTTTACCAACGAATTTAACTCCATTTGATGTAAGCAATTTTAACAATTCAGTTGCTTTCGATAATTCACAAGTGAGTTCAATTACTTACAATTCAGGCACCAATACGATTACAATTAATTTTGTTAATCCTATTCCAGCTGGTAGTACCGGACAATTACAAGTAAAATTCAGGTATACGAACGGAACGACTCCAAATGGATATGCTCCAAATTTATTTACTTCAATTGATGCAAGTAACAACTTAAACCCTGATGGAAGTACTGGTCCTGTTTACAGCGATACTTTAAACGTTGTAGCAATTGCTTCAAACAAATACACAGTTAGCAAAACGAGAAATGCCGGTGGTGCTATTGATGATGTAACTATCTTTAAACTTTCAATTGGTAATAGCAGCGGAAATAATGGTGCATTGAGATTATACAATCCTGTATTAATTGATACACTTCCGGTTGGATGCGAATTTGTTGAAGCAACTGCATTTAGTGGTTCAAACAATCCTGTTTATGATGGTTATAATAGAACTATCACTTGGACATGGACAAGCAGTCCTTTAAGTTCTACTTATAGTTCTTCAGCATATGTAAGTGTTAAATACACTTCACCAAATTATTCAATTGGTAGTTCTGCTTGTAACTCAGCAACCATGACAGGAAATGTTCCTGTTTTACCTATTGGAACTTTTGGGGGTTCAAATAAAACAGGTTCAGTTTGTTTCAATGTACAAGCTCCAACTCCAGGTGCTGCTTGTTCTGGTGGATCAATTACTGCTGCTACAGCAAGTTGGTTAAACAGACATATTCTTGCTAATACTTCGTGTAATACTTTCAAAAATGGTTGGTACAATTCTGGTAACACCGAATTAGATAGCGTTTACCTAACATACTTAATCGATAAAAGTATCGACATGAATGTAATCAAAATCCGTCCTGTTATAGATGGATTAGGTCGTTATTCTCAAGCTAAAATTGTTGTTTCTTATGCAACAAATACCACATCAAATGTTTATGCAGGTACTTATTATTCTTTAAGTGTTGCAGCTTTATCAGGTCAAACACAAAACATCACTGTAACATTACCAAGCGGACAATATATCACACAAGTAAATTTCGCAATTACAGGAGCTTTACCAATTGGTGGTTCACAAGATTTAAGTTATTGCGGTGATGCCAGAACTGCTGCTATGGGAGCAAAAGATGGCAGTCCAATAACTGAAGGAATTACTTATAACACATCAAATGTTGGTGATGA
>JBMLOK010000373.1:3799-12367 GCA_049243005.1 Bacteroidia bacterium
AATGTTTTGGTTTGGAATTTAGGAACATTGGTAACAGGAAAAGATTATGCAATTAACTTCTCAGCAGTAATTGCACCTGGAACTGCACCTTCAACTATTCCTAACAAAATCAACTTAAATAGTGACAATGCATTGTTTAATGGAAATACCAGTAATGTTAACACAACTGTTATTTCAGCAGTAGCACTAAGAGCATTCAAAGGTCAAAGTGGTTGTAATCCTGATTTTGTTTATTACCCTACAAATGCAATTGCTCAAGAAGCTGGTGCAGTGAATTACAAAATCACTGTTAAAAACTTAGGAAACGTTGCTGCTAAAGATTTAGTTTTAGTTGATGTATTTCCATTTATTGGTGATATCAGAGGTTCACAATGGTTTGCTAATTTGGTTGGACCTGTTGTAATTTCAGACCCAAGTTCAACAGTTTATTATACAACAACTAATAATCCTTGTTATTCTGATTTTAGTCCTGCTACGAACCCTGGTGGCTGCTCAAACCCGGTATGGACAATCACTCCGCCGGTTGATATTACACAGGTTAAAGCAATAAAAATTGTACGTTCAGCAGTACTTCCTGCATTAGATAGTATTGTATTAAGTTGGCCAATGCGTGCTCCTGTAGGAACACCAATCAACAAATTGATGAACAATTCTATCATGTACCAGGTGAGAAGAGCTGATAACAATAGCCAGCTTTTACCTACAACTCCAATTATGGTTGGAATGTACACAACCTGTACACCTGTTTTAGGTTCATTAGGTAATTATGCATGGATTGATAACAACAAAAATGGTATTCAAGATGAAGCTTCATCATTGGGATTAAATGGTGTTAAAGTTTATTTATTCGGAGCCGGAACAGATCAGTTAATTGGTGGTGGTGATGATATCCTTTTGGATTCAACAGTTACTGCAAATGATTTCTTTGGTAACCCGGGATATTATAAATTTATTGAATTGGCATCAGGAAAATACTATGTAAAATTTCAAACAAATTATAACCAATACCGTATCAGTCCGGTTACAAACCAAACTGCACAAACAGATTTAAACAATGATGCAGATACCACAACTGGTAACAGCGGATTGGTTACAATTATTGCTTCAGGTAGCGGTCAAGATAAAGACAATACCACTATTGATGCAGGATTTTACCCTACTGGTTCATTAGGAAACTATGTATGGTGGGATGAAAACAGAAATGGTTTACAAGATGAGCCAGCTTCTAATGGAATCAATGGCGAATGGGTTTATTTATACAAAGAAATCAGTTCAGTTTATACCAAAATTGATTCAATGTTAACAGGAAATGATCCTTCTGGAAATCCAGGTGCTTATAATTTTGAAATCACTTCAAGTGGAAATTATAAAGTACAATTCCCTGTTTCTATTGGAACAAAAAATCTAACAAGTGCCAATACAAGTGCAGGTGTTAATGGTAATTCAGATGCCAATACATCAACTGGGTTCAGTAATGTAATTGTTATGAATTTAATGGGAAGTGGTGTTGCTAAAAACAATCCTACTATTGATGCAGGTTACTATTACAGTGGTACTTTAGGTAATTATGTTTGGTATGATGTTAATGAAAATGGTTTACAAGATGAACCAACTTCAAATGGAATTAACGGAGTAAAAGTTTATTTATACAAAGACAATGGAAGTGGTTTTGTTTTGATTGATTCAACAACAACAGCTACCCTTTCAGGAAATCCGGGTTACTACAATTTTGATATTTATACTAGTGGTGATTACAAAGTAAAATTCCCATTATTGGTTTCAACTAAAATTGGAACTTCCCAAAATGGAACAGCCGGTTTAGATGGTAATTCTGATTTTGATACTTTAACAGGATTTAGTCCGGTAATTACTATGAACTTAGAGATTGCTGGAATCACAAAAGACAATCCTACCATTGATGCTGGTTATGTTTGTAATGCAGCAACTCCAACTATCACAGGAAATGGATTATTATGTCCAGGTGAATTTGGAACATATACTTCTTCACCAAATGCATACTACCAATGGTATAAAGATGGAATTTTAATTCCTAGTGCTACTAATCAAACTTACAGCACAAACTTACCAGGTGTATATACTGTTAAAACACAGGATATTGGTTTGTGTTATTCTGACTTATCAAACAGCATTACAGTTAGCAACAATGTTGCTCCTACTGCTAATTTCACCATCAATGATACTACTCAATGTTTAGGTAGCAATGAATTTTATTATACCAATACTTCAATAAGCGGACAAACAGTTCAAAGCATATGGAGTAATTCGGTAGTGGGTGGAACTCCTTCAACTTTAGATACTTTAAGTGTTGAAGTAGGTGTGAAATTCAGAAGTAATATTCATGGTAAAATTAAAGGAATTAAATTCTTCAAATTAGCTGCTGCTACTGGTCCGTTTGTTGGAAAACTATATACTTCAGGTGGAGTATTATTGGCATCAGCTACATTTACAAGTGTGAGTGGAAGCGGATGGCAGTCGGTTGAATTCAGCTCTCCGGTTAATATTGATGCAAACACAACTTATGTTGCTTCATACTATGCTCCTAAAGGAAATTATGCTTTTGATGAATATTTCTTTAGCTCTACTGGTGTAAACAACGGAAACTTAACTGCATTACAATTTGGAGTTGATGGTGGAAATGGTGTATTCAGTTATACTTCGGGTGGTTCGTTTCCATCTAATACATACCATGCTGCAAATTATTGGGTTGATGTTTTGTTTGAATCAGGCTTAAGCTATAACTGGAACTTAGGAAATTCAAGCACTACTACTGTTGAAAATCCATATTTAAGTTATAACAGTACCGGTACAAAAACAGTTTCTTTAACTGTTACAAACCAATTCGGATGCTCAGATACAAAGACTAAACAAGTTGTAGTTCGTCCGGGTCCAATTGCTGCATTTACTGTAGTTGCCAACGATTGTGAAGGAAACTTTACTTTGAGCAATCAATCATTATATGCCGATTACTACGAATGGGGAATTGTAAATGAAGATACTACCTATGGCCATTATTTATGTACAAGCAGCAATCCTGATTACCATGTATACTTAATACCTGGTACTTACAGAATCAGATTGGTAGCTCGTTCTAATGGTGAATGTACAGATACTACTTACCAAAACTTAACTGTTTATCCTAAACCTGTTGCTTTAATTGGTAAACAACTAAATGCATGTGGTTTAAATGCAAACTTCACCAGCTATTCATATTATACAAACAATGTTATCTGGAATTTTGGTGATGTGGCTTCAGGTATTAATAATACATCAACAGCTAATGCAGCTAGTCATGCATTTAGTGCTCCTGGCACATATACTGTTAAATTAATTGCATTCAATGCACACGGTTGCAGCGATACAACTACAACAAGTGTAACAATTAATCCTGCTGCCGGAATTGTACCTACTGCTTCATTTACTTCTAATCTTGTAACTGGTTCATGTGTAACTAAATTATACTTAACTAATACATCAACTAATGCTGTAAGTTATAGCTGGATTATGCCTGATGGAAGTTTCAATAGTCAAACAAATCCTTCAGTTTCATTGGCAACTGCCGGAAATTATACCATCAAATTGGTAGCAATTTCATCAACAGGTTGCACAGATACAAGCACTCAAGTTGTTCATGTAGCAGCTGACTCTTATGGAGCAGTAGCAAGTTTCACAGCTCCTGATAGTATCCAGTGTTTACATGGAAATTCATTTAATTTCATGAACTATTCTGCTTATTATGGCTTTGGCTGGAATAACAGATATGAGTGGGATTTTGGTGATGGAACAACTAATAATTCAGTAACATTTGCATTCAACAAACAGTATGCTAATCCTGGAACTTATTTAGTAAGATTAATTGCTAAAAGTTCTACTGGTTGTGTTGATACTGCTTACAATACAGTTGTTGTTAAAGAATCTGCTATTTCGAATATTACTGTAACAACAGGTTGCAGCATGACAGCTCATATCGAGAACAATTCTACTAACAATATCGGTAATATCTGGACATTCGGAGAAGGTGACTTATCTAGCACAGATTCTGCTGAGTTTGATCATCAGTATCACAATACCGGTTACTATTTTGTACACCATATTGCAGTAGCAAATAATGGTTGTCATGATTCATCAAATGTTGGAGCATGGGCAATTCGTGGAACTACTCCTACTGCTTCTTTCAGTTGGGATACAGTAACTTGTTCTAATGGAATCAGATTTACTAATTTATCTCAAAATGCCGGTGGTTATTTCTGGAATTTTGGTGATGGCAGTGCTGTAAGTGAAGAAGGTAGTCCGGTTCATGCTTATGCTAGTGCAGGTACTTACCCAGTAACTTTGGTTGCACATAGCGGACCTGGTTGCAGTGCATCTACAACAATATTGGTACATGCACCTCAAGGTTGGAATATTGCTTTACCTGAAGCATCATTTACTTATAGCATTGAAGCTTGTACAAATAATATTACATTAACTAGTACATCAATCAATTCAAGTTCATACACATGGAAATTAGACGGAAATGCTGTAGCAACAGGAACTAGTGTTGTTCTACCAAATCCTGGAATTGGATTCCATACAATTAGTTTAGTTGCATCAAATGGTTCATGCACTGATGTACATTCTAAAGTTATTCAACTAATGAATGCACCTATTGCAAATTTCAATTTCCAGGTGAGCTCTTGTTCAGGAAATGCGGTATTTGTAAATACATCTAAAAATGGATTACAATACTTCTGGAATTTTGGTGACAATAGCACTTTGGCTGATACATCAGTTACTTCAAATTCGGTTTACACTTATGGAAGTAATGGTACTTTTGAAGCTAAGTTAATTGTTGCAAACAATGCAGGTTGCAGAGATACTATCACAAAAACAGTAACTGTTAATGTTGTTGCAAACAATTCAACTGCTAACTTCACATTCAATAGTACTTATTGCAATTGTACATGTTCAAACAAAGTTCAATTCTTAAATACAAGTTCTGGTACAGGTAACAAATACTTCTGGAGTTTTGGCGATGGTAATACATCAACACAGGAAAATCCATACAAAGGATTTGCTGCAGGTGGAACTTACTTAGTTACTTTAACTACAATCAATTCATCAGGTTGCAGTAACTCTATCACTAAATCTGTATTTGTTCCTTCAACTGGAAATGGTCCAAGTGCAGGATTTAGCACTGATCATCCTGTACAATGTGTAAGCACAAATAATTTCAATTTCTATAACCATTCTAACTTCATGGGTAATGGTTGGATTAAGAAAAACTACTGGAATTTTGGTGATGGAACTTCTGATTCAATCAACAGTTTTGTATTCAACAAAAAATACAATAATCCAGGAACTTACACAGTAACATTGGTAACAGTTGGTGCTGAAGGCTGCAGAGATACTGCTACTATGGAAGTTGTTGTTGAAGCTACACCTTGTTATAATTCGGTGATGGTGGCTTTAGGAAAAGATCCATTTAGCCAAGGAAATATCAACAGTATTGAAACCTTCACTCCTACCGGTAACAAAGAAGTTGTTAAAAACAACAGTGAAATGATTCTATATCCAAATCCAAGTAATGGTGCATTTACTATCAGCACAACAAATGTATTTGGAAAGAAAATTAGTGTGAGAGTAATCAATGTATTAGGACAAGAAGTATTGAATGAAAATTTCAGTTTTTCTGCAGAAGGAAAATATGCAATTGAATCATCAAGTTTAGCTGATGGAAAATACATGGTGATGGTTTATGCTGATAATGAATTAGCAGGAAAAGAATCATTAGTAGTTATCAAATAAACTAAATGAGATACTAAAATCTTTGGATTTTAGTTATTGAAACAAGAAAATTTGTTTGGTTGTCATGGTCCAAACAAAACACTCAGAGCCACTCAGAAATGGGTGGCTCTTGTTTTTTTTATCTGTCTTTGGTTTTAAAATCAGCATAAAACCAACAAATCAACTTAAATTGCAAAAGTTTAGATTTAATAAAAATGGGTAGAGAAAAGAAAATTAAGGTTCCAAATTTGAAAACAACTGTTGATGGATTTTTAGAAGGCTTAAATCCTGATTTGATTACACTTATCAATGCAGTTAGAGATGTAATAATGGCAACAGACTCAAAAATTGATGAGCAAATAAAATGGAATTCACCTGCTTTTTTTTATACCGGAGAGATGAAACCATTTAATCCCAGAGAATACAAAAGGGATATCTGTGTAATGAATCTGAATAAAAATTATGTGATGTTGGTATTTCCTACAGGAGCCAAAATCACAGATGGTAAAGGCATTTTGGAAGGCAATTTTCCTGATGGAAGAAAAATTGCACATTTCAAAAAGCTGGAAGAAGTAGCTGAAAAGAAATCAGCACTACAGGCAGTTATCAAAGAATGGCTTAGCTTGGTTGAATAATCAGCCCTAATTAGCTATTGCAATTTTTACTTTTTTTCCTTTGATTTTTTCGTCTCTAACAAGACTTACAGTTTTTTCAATTTTATCAGCTTGAACAGCTGCATAGGCTGAAAAATCAAGTACTTCAATTTTACCTAATTCTTCTTTTTTCAACTGACCCTTTTGTAAAAGCATTCCAACAATATCCATTTTATTGATTTTGTCTTTTTTGCCTGCACTAAAATAAACTGTTCTCCATTTGGGTGCTTCAGGAATTCTGAAAACCGCAGGTAATGAATCTTCTAAAGGTTTTTCGTGCACAAATTCAGGCATAAAATCATCAACATCTAAAAGAAAATAAGCCATTCCGCCTGCATTCATTCTAGCAGTTCTACCATTTCTATGAACCATTACATCCAAAGTTTGAGGCAATTGATAATGAATAACAACTTCAATCTCAGGAATATCAAGACCTCTGGCAGCTAAATCTGTTGTAATTAAAATTGGAGTACTACCATTTCTTAATTTAATCAAAGTTTTTTCTCTGTCGATTTGCTCCAAACCACCATGATAAAAACCATGTGGAATTTTATGTTTCGCTAATTGCTCACTAATTCTGTTTACCGCCTCACGATGGTTACAAAAAACTATCACTGATTTACCGGATAATTTCCCCAATAACAACATCAAACCTTCTAATTTATCATCACCCTGAACTCTTACCATTCTAAGTTCCAAAGTATCTTCAACAGGTTTTCTATTGCCTGTAAAATCTAAAACATGAAGATTTTTTATAGTAACAAAAGGTGGAATTTGTTTGAGAGCTGTAGCTGAGGTTAAAATTTTCTTTTTCAAACCTGATAAATGATAAAAGATATATTCCATTTCATCATAAAAACCTGCTTCCAATGATTTATCAAATTCATCTAAAACTACAGTTTCGGCATCTCTCAATTCAATATTTTCTTTTCTTAGGTGATCAGCAATTCGTCCAGGAGTACCAACCAAAACTGCCGGAGGATGAGATAAATTATTTTTTTCTATCCTCATCGGATGACCACCATAACAACAATTAATCTTAAAAGTAGTACCCATTTGTTTAAAAACCTGCTCAATTTGCAAAGCTAATTCGCGGGTTGGAACAATTATAACTACTTGAACTCCTTCCCTATCCGGCTGCATTTTAGAAAGTAAGGGTAATAAAAAAGCCAGTGTTTTACCTGAGCCTGTTGGAGAAATGATTTGCAAATCAGCATATTTTTCAAAAGCATTTATAGCAGCATTTTGCATTTCATTAAGCTCTTCAATCTGAAAATTGGCTAGTATCGGGTTTAAATTCATGGTGCAAAGGTAGTCATTGTATAGCAACAAACATTTCATTATACCGATTCAGAACTTTTAGCTACCTTCGCCCCTCATTTTTAATCATCTATGATATCTGTTGCGAATCTGTCTTTGCGTTATGGTAAACGTGTTTTGTTTGAGGAAGTTGATGTGAAATTTACACCCGGAAATTGTTATGGGGTAATTGGAGCAAATGGTGCGGGGAAATCTACCTTCTTAAAAATTCTTTCAGGGGAAATTGATCCTACTACAGGACATGTTTCTATAACTCCCGGTGAAAGAATGAGTGTACTTAAACAAAATCACTTTGAGTTCGACAGCCATACTGTTTTACATACAGTAATGATGGGAAACAAAAAGTTGTTTGCAGTAATGGATGCTAAAGATGCTATTTACGCAAAAGAAGATTTTACTGAAGCTGATGGAATTAAAGCAGCAGAATTAGAAGAGCAATTTGCTGAAATGGATGGTTGGAATGCTGAAAGTAATGCCGCTCAAATGCTTAGTGGATTGGGAGTTTTAGAAGATAAACACCAATTATTAATGAGTGATTTGAATGGTAAAGAAAAAGTTCGTGTATTATTGGCACAAGCTTTATTTGGCAATCCTGATATCTTGTTACTGGATGAGCCTACCAACGACTTAGACGTTGAAACAATCACGTGGTTAGAGAATTTTTTAGCTGATTTTGAAAACACGGTAATTGTAGTTTCCCATGATAGGCACTTTTTAGATGCAGTTTGTACGCATGTTGCTGATATAGATTTCGGAAAAATTAAATTGTATCCGGGTAACTATTCATTCTGGTATGAAAGTTCTCAATTGG
>JBMLOK010000374.1:0-1086 GCA_049243005.1 Bacteroidia bacterium
ATGCTTTGATGAAAATGGTGGATTCTGGTGTAAAATTCAAAACCTTTGATGTAGACAATTGGTTCGATTGTGGTAAAAAGGAAATCTTGATTGATACAAATTCACTTTTATTAAGAAGATTAAACTACGATACAACGAATTATAAATTCGAAAATACCATCATCATTCCTCCTGTTTTTATTGGTGAAGGTTGTAAAATCAACAATTGTATCATTGGTCCGAATGTGTCTATTGGTGAAGATGCCATCTTAAATTATTCTACCATCAGAGATTCAATTATTGGTCCGTATGCGCAAATTGAATACGCAATCTTACATCGTTCACTAATTGGTAACGATGCATTGCTAAAAGGAATGATTCAAAGTTTAAACATCGGCGATAGTACCGAAATTAATTTTGGTTAATGATTATAAACCGCATCACGGAACTCTTTCAAATTAAATATCCCATTGTTCAGGGAGGCATGGTTTGGTGCAGTGGCTGGCGATTGGCGTCGGCTGTAAGTAATGCTGGTGGCTTGGGTTTAATTGGCTCGGGTAGCATGAATCCCGAATTACTTAAAGAACATATTCAAAAATGTAAAGCGGCTACTTCCAATCCATTTGGTGTCAATGTTCCTTTGTTGTACCCTCATGCCGAACAACATATTCAAACCATTATTGAAGAAAAAGTTCCCATTGTTTTTACATCAGCAGGAAATCCTTCTTTGTACACTTCAACACTCAAATCACATGGTATTAAAGTGGTGCATGTAATTGCCAATACAAAGTTCGCTTTAAAAGCTATTGAAGCAGGAGTTGATGCAATTGTAGCTGAAGGTTTTGAAGCAGGTGGACACAATGGAAAAGAAGAAACCACTACTTTTTGTCTGATTCCACAAATAAGAGAAATCTGTAAAATTCCTTTAATAGCAGCTGGTGGAATTGCAACCGGAGCAGGCATGTTAGCGGCTCAAGCATTAGGTGCAGATGGGGTACAAATTGGTTCAGGTTTTGCGGTTTGCGAAGAATCATCAGCACATCCACTTTTTAAACAAAGGGTGATGGAAGCCAAAGAAGGTGATACCGAACTGACATTAAAAAAACT
>JBMLOK010000375.1:0-1013 GCA_049243005.1 Bacteroidia bacterium
AAAATTAAATTGTATCCGGGTAACTATTCATTCTGGTATGAAAGTTCTCAATTGGCATTAAGACAACGTTCTGACCAGAATAAAAAAGTTGAAGATAAAAGAAAAGAACTTCAAGAATTCATTGAAAGATTCTCTGCAAATGCTTCTAAATCAAGACAAGCAACTTCAAGAAAAAAATTATTGGAAAAATTGGTTGTTGACGATATTCAAGCATCAACAAGAAAATATCCGGGAATTATTTTCAGACCAAATAGAGAACCAGGTGATCAAATTTTAAATATTGAAGGCTTAAGTAAAAAATCCTCAGAAGGAAAAACACTATTTAAAGATGTTTCTTTTATGTTGGATAAGGTTGATAAAGTCGCAATTTTATCAAAAGACCAATTAGCAATAAGAGCCTTTTTTAATATTTTAATGGATGAAAGCAAAGCTGATTCAGGAATCATAGAATGGGGTCAAACTATAACAAAAGCATATTTGCCAAACGAAAATGCTTCATTTTTCCAGGGTGAATACAATTTGGTTGATTGGTTGAGACAATTTTCTGATGAAAAGGATGAAACTTATATCCGTGGTTTTTTAGGCAAAATGTTGTTCTCAGGAGAAGAAGTATTTAAAATGTCGAATGTACTTTCTGGAGGAGAAAAAGTACGTTGTATGTTATCGAGAATGATGTTGATGAATGCCAATTGCATGATATTAGACGAACCCACCAATCACCTTGATTTGGAATCGATTACAGCATTAAACAACGCTTTAATCGATTGGAAACATGTTTGTATTTTCACCTCTCATGACCATGCGTTAACAGAATCAATAGCAAATAGAATTATTGAATTAACTCCAAATGGATGCATTGATAAACGTATGAGTTTTGATGATTATATCAATGATGAAAACATCAAAGAGTTAAGAGAAAAAATGTACAAAAATTAAAATAATATTAACTGCAATAAATCATTTCAAACTGCTGATTTTGTTAAGAATAAATTGATGTAAAAGTCTTTTATTCG
>JBMLOK010000376.1:0-9978 GCA_049243005.1 Bacteroidia bacterium
CGGGCATAATAATATTTTCTTCAGAAACCGTTGAACTAGTGCCAGTAGTTTCCATTTTTAACACTTTACGAAATTCGTAGAATGCACCAAATTGGTTAAAATTTGTTATGGTAATTGAGGCATATTGGCTTTGACATGTTGGAATACTAGGTTCATTATCATCACTTACTGCTAATGCCGATGCCCCAGCAAGTCCAGCAAGTCCCAATAAACCGCCGAAACCGCCGCCGCCGCCAGCACCGCCGCCGCCGCCAAAACTACCACCTAAAGCAAAAGGACTTCCCCCAAATGCACCTCCTGGTGACATAATTGGCTCAACTATTAAAGCACCTGATTCTCCAGGTGCCAAATTAAATTCAACTGCTTCACCTAAAAAAACTGGCTCAGCAGCTTTTCCATTAGAGGTGAAATTTAAATATACAAACTGCTTAGGGAAAAAGAACACATTTTTAGGATTACCATTGGTATCCACAAAATTGGTAGCAAATGGGTTTAATGGACTCATTTTAAAATCACTTGCTTTAGATGGCACAACATGAATTACTTCTGCTCTAATATTACCGGTAACTATATTTCCTTTAGCATCCTTAAAAACTGTTCCAGGTTTAATTTCTAACTTTAAGGGTTTAGGTTTATCCGGGCTAGCAGGCGATGTTAAAAAAACAGAACTTGTTATTCCACCTGCACCAATAGTAAAAGTAGTATCTGAGTATTTTGCTGCAGAAGGTAAATTGTTAATTTCTGTTAAACCAATGGTAAATACCGTAGGTAATAAAGAAGTTAATTGATAAGAGGTAGTTTTACCAATGTATCCATTAATATTAACTGTTAAAGAAAAAACCACCGGATTAGTTGGGCTTGGCAATACTCCTTTTCTTATTCCAATTCCAACCTGACCATCAATTATTTTAAATGTTTTATAACCATCCATTGTGTATAGGTTATTCATACCCGGACCGGAAACGGAGACTGTAACCCCTTCAAATGCTTTGTCGGAATAACCCGTTTTTGCATTTATTATTCTAAAAACATTTGCAGAAGAAACGGCATCAGCTTTAACTGTAACTACAAAACCCTCTGTTGGATTTTTAATCTTGCAGCTATTAAATGTACTTAATACTACAAATAGTATAAGTGTAAATATTGAGTAATTCTTATTCATAAATATATTCTTAAATTAATTAGTATTTCTTTTCAATCTATATGGCTTACTAGTTCAACTTACCCAATTTAAAAATCAGGCCCATTCTAATATTTGGAAGCCATGTAAAACCACTCATATTTCTTCTTAACAAGCCTTCTTGAGAAGAAGTTGGTTCTAACATACCTGTAGTTTTAAAATTCAAAACAGGTTTTTGAATGTAATATCCACCTAATTCAAAATTAAAACCAACTCTATTTTTAGGAACCGCTCTACCGAAACCAATTCCAACATAAGGACAAATAGGATTGGTAGAAACCCCAAATTGAATGTCGCCAACTTCAGTAGGAGAAATCATAATATCCCCTTGTTTTGTTGAATCTTTAAGAATTGCAGTGGCAGTAATATTTGTAAGCATATAAGCTGCACCAGCCGAAATTTTAAAAGCATTTCCAAATGGATGGTATTCTAATACCGCAGATATACTTCCAAGTTTAATGTCTGCATCAATAATTACATCCTGTCCGCTAAATGCATAAGGAATTTTAGAAAGCACAATTGGGGCGTGAGTTCCTGCCACTTGTATATACATTTTCCCATTTTTTGAAATACATTTTCCTAATGAAATTCCAGCTCCATCAGATCCAAATAACAAGCCAAAACCTAGTCCTCTAGTTCCGGGTTTACTTTCTTTAGGTTCTTCAGTTGTTGGTTTGGTTTGGTTTTGTTGAGTGCTGGGTGCCTGGGCTTGCACCGTTAAATGGCTTCCTAAAATAAAAAGAGCCAAAAAGGAGTAAAGTTTAATTTTCATATTTGAATGGTTATTTTGAATTGAAAACAATCAAACTTAAACATCAAATAATTTCGAATTTGAGAATTGGGAAGTTTACTTCAAATTTTGTGAAGTTTGAAATTTACTTGCAAAACATTTCACTTTTTCATCAAAACCTCCTCAAATTTCGCCTTGAATTGTAAATAATTAATTGGCATAAACTTAACAATAAAGTAATTTATCAATATGCAATTTCAAATGCGTGCTAAAAGTTTGGGCAGTTTGATATTTTAACTTCAAGTAATTTATCAACTCTTTAATCTGTTTGATGAAAAAGCGTTAGGCTAATCATAGCTACTTCAATTTTTTTAGCGAGCTAACACAAAAATAATCTTGCTTTCGATACCCAAATTCTCTTTGTTTCATCCAAAATGTTCTATTTTGCACCATAATTCTATGAAGAAATTTTTACTGCTTTTCGTATTAATCGTACTTGGTAGTTCGGTAATTGCTCAAAATACAGCTTCTATTACAGGTAAAATAATAGATAAAAAAGACCAGTCAGAACTGATTGGTGTAACTGTGCTTATCCAAGGAACCAGCTTTGGTACTGCTACAAATGCAAGCGGACAATTTTCCATCAAAAACATTAAACCGGGAGATTATAACATAGAAATCACTTATATCGGTTATAAAAAAATAATTCAAACCGGAATAAAATTAAAAGCTGGTGAAAACAGAGATTTAGGAACTATTGCCATGATTGAGGCCACTGCAAATATTGATGAGGTGGTAATTCTTGGTAAAAAACCTTTGATTGATATCGAAAAAGGTCAATCTGTAAATACCATCAATCAAGAAAATATTGAACTCGCTCCTGCACGTCAGTTACAAAAAATAATCAATACACAACCGGGCGTTATTCAATCGCCTGCCGGTGTTAGTATCAGAGGTAGCCGTACTTATGAAACCGGAACTTATATTGATGGTGTTTCTGTTACCGATCCTATGGCTGGAACCGGTTTTGGATTGGATATTGGAGCAAATGCCATTGGTGAAATAGAAATTACAACAGGTGGTATCGGCGCCGAAATTGGTGATGCTACTGCTGGTGTTGTTAGTGCCAGAACAAAAACTGCCGGTGAAAAACTGGATGTAAATGCTACTTATAAAAGAGACAATTTAGGTTTCAACCGCGATTGGATAAGCACTTGGAATAGTCAGCTAGCTGAAATTAATATTGGCTCTCCTATTTTGAAAAAAGCACTCAAAAGCAGATTAAAAGCCAATGTGGCTGTTAGAAGTTCTGTTTCTGATGAGTTTTACAGAAATCCTGCAAACCAACTCAATTCTTCTTTAATGAATGAAGCCGGTTTTGGTGGAACAAATCTAGCACCTTATCAAGACAATAGATGGAGTGGTTTATTCAAATTAAACTACGATTTCAAAAAAGGAAAAATGCTTACTGCAACCATGTTGCGAAGTGTTACCATTAACCAGGATGTAAACATGTTACGTATTTTTGGTAACGATGCGCCTTATCAACCGGGTTATCAGTATATATTCAGTCAGCAAATGGATAATGCAAATACATTTACGCATGATTCTTATATGCAAATGTTGAATTTTAAACATTCAGTTTCAAAACGTTTTAGTTACAATGCAACGGCTTCTCGCTTATTTGTTCAATTAAGAGCCGATGCAAATGGCAGGGTTTGGAGACCAAAATCAGTAGACCAAATTTTCGACCCAAGTTCAATCAATACTTTTCCAATAGATATTTATCCTACAGGTGATTCAAATGTAGCCTGGGTAAGTAATCCTTCCGGGTTCTATAATAACAATGGAATTGCAACTTTATGGCATCACCATTATTTAGAAGAATATGTGGCAAAAGCAACTGGAAATTTATTCAGCAAAAACTCCTTAAATAAACTCACATTTGGTTTCGAAATGAAATTCCAGGACATGCTTTGGATTGATGTTCAACGCTCATGGATTGGGGCACCATTACAATTACCTGATGGAACTTATACAAAAAGTGATCGCTTAGGTTCTCAAAGTGATATCTGGGCAGTTCAGCCTAGAAGAGGTGGATTTTTTATCACCGATCAAATTAAATACAAAGGTTTAGTGGCTTCAGTTGGTGGTCGTTTTGAATATTGGGCTCCGGGTAAATATGTTGATGATGCCGTTGCCAATTCTAAATCACCCATTCTTGAATCAATGCGTCAGGATTATTTAAACAGTACCACCAAAATTGGTGATTTAAGGTATAAATTCCGTTTCCTTCCTAAAATCAATGCAACATTCCCAATTGCTGAAAACAAAATGTTGTATTTCAACTACGGACATACCACCATTCTTCCGCATCCAAGTTTTATTTATCCGGGTTTAGATCCAAATTATCAGGATAGATCAACATTGGCAAGAGTAGGAAATCCGAACTTAAATCCAGAGGTTGATATCAGTTATGAATTGGGATTAAAAAGTCAGCTAACCAGCAACGATGCTTTAACTATTGCAGCATTCTGGAAAGACAAATACGATTTCGTAACCACTACTTCGGTTGTTATTCCTGATATTACTGGCAGAGATTTAACCAGAACTATTCGTATTAATTCAGATTATGCACGTGCAAGAGGAATTGAATTAAACTATATCAAAAGAATTGGAAACTGGTACCAAGGTCAGGCTGCATTTACCTACA
The DNA here is from genome assembly GCA_049243005.1 of Bacteroidia bacterium. Lineage (GTDB taxonomy): Bacteria > Bacteroidota > Bacteroidia > UKL13-3 > UKL13-3 > CAISCU01. Next base: position 4,624 of record JBMLOK010000376.1, read on the forward strand.
TGGTTACAACCGGACAAAGTGCATCGGCCAATGAAAAATTAAAGGATTTGCTTGCCAGTGGGAACGTAGAAGATACCAAAGAATTCTATTTACCATGGGATGTTCCATTTGATTTTAAAACCAATCATATCTTTAAAATCGACAAAAAAGGTGGTTTGTTTGAAAGAAAATGGTTGAACAATATTAGTTTCTACTTCGAAACTGTATTCCGTTCAGGCGTTCGTTATACACCTTATATTTTCGATAGAAACGACCCAAGTACCGGAAGACCAATCTGGGTTCAGGATCCAAATCCTGATGCACGTTGGAGCAAAAGAGGAACCAATTGGTTTTGGTCTGATTTAACTATTTCGAAATGGTGGAAAAGAAGATCTTATTATGTAGCTGCAAACATTCAAATTACAAATATCTTCAACAATAAAAATGCATCTATCATCAATCCTGTAACAGGAAAAGCTTACCAGGTTGGAGATGATGTTCCGGATACATGGGTAGATCCAAGGTACAACGACCCAAGATTGGGCACAAACGGACCTCCACCAGTAAACCCTGCAAGATTTTTGGAACAAAGACATATCATGCTTGGAGTGAATTTAAAATTCTAAAATGATAATTCTAAAACTATAAAATTCTATATCAAACAAAAATGGTCGGCCCAAAGCCGGCCTTTTTTATGCTCTTTTTGAGGCAATTATCGATGGTTGACAAGAATAAGATTCCTAAAACAATTATCTTTGCTGCTTATGATATCAAGCCAAAACCAAACCGCAGACTATTTTATTGAGCTCGAACACCATTATGGAGCGCATAATTACCATCCAATTCCTGTAGTACTTGACAGAGCTTCAGGCATATTTGTATGGGATGTTGAGGGGAAACAATATTTCGATTTCCTTTCAGCTTATTCAGCAGTAAACCAAGGACATTGTCACCCAAAAATAACACAGGCTTTGGTAAATCAGGCCGGAAAACTGAGCTTAACTAGCCGTGCTTTTCACAATAATTTATTGGGAGAATACGAAAAATATATCACAGAATATTTTGGTTACGACAAAGTATTACCCATGAATACCGGAGTTGAAGGTGGAGAAACTGCCATTAAATTAGCCAGAAGATGGGCTTATGATGTGAAAAAAATTGCAGATAATCAGGCGACTGTTTTGTTTGTAGAAGGTAATTTCTGGGGAAGAACCATGGCTGCTATTAGCTCATCAAGCGACCCTAGTAGTTATGCCGGTTTCGGACCTTATATGCCAGGATTTAAACTCATTCCTTATAATGATTTAAACCGACTGGAAGAAGAATTCAAGGCCAACCCAAATATTGCTGCATTTATGTTTGAACCTATTCAGGGTGAAGCAGGAGTTGTTGTTCCAGATGAAGGTTATTTAAGTGGAGTAAGAGCTTTGTGCACACAATACAATGTATTGATGATTGCTGATGAAGTACAAACCGGCTTGTGCAGAACAGGAAAAATGTTGGCATGCGACCATGAAAACGTAAAACCAGATATCTTGATTTTAGGGAAAGCACTTTCAGGTGGATTGTTACCTGTTTCTGCGGTATTGGCAAACGATGAAATTATGTTGACCATTAAACCCGGAGAACATGGTTCTACTTATGGAGGAAATCCATTGGCTTGTGCCGTTGCAACAGCAGCTTTAGAAGTTTTGAAAGAAGAAAACCTGGCTGAAAATGCACAAAAAATGGGTGAAATTTTCAGAGCCAGAATGGAAGATTTAATGAAAAGAAGCAGCTTAGTAAGTTTGGTAAGAGGAAGAGGATTATTAAATGCTATTATTATTAAACCTTTTGGTGATGGAAAAACAGCCTGGGATGTTTGTTTATTATTAAAAGAAAACGGCTTATTAGCCAAACAAACCCATGGTGATATCATTAGGTTTGCGCCACCATTGGTAATCAATGAAGAACAAATGCATGAAGCATGCGATATCATTGAAAAAACAATATTGGGATTAAAAGCATAAATCAAATAAAATCTATATAAAAGCCGCAAACTTTTGTTCGCGGCTTTTTTTTATACTTCAACGTCCACCAATCCTATCTTTTATCAGCTTTTTAATAAGCTACAATCAGTATTTTTCTATAACAAAGTCCCCTATTTTGTTGATACAAATCAGTAATCGAAAGTTTATTTGGCTTTCTGATTTTGCTGAATAAATTGCATGTCCAAACTATCAACCAATCCAAAATATGAAATCTGATATTGAAATTGCTCACGAATCTAAATTACAAAGAATCGACAAAATTGCTGAAGCTTATGGTATTCATGAAGACCAATTAGAACAATATGGTAAATACAAGGCCAAGGTTGATGTGAAATTTGATGAGGAAAAAATTGCCAATAGCAAACTCATCCTGGTTACTGCTACCACTCCAAATAAAAGTGGTTCAGGAAAAACAACTACTTCTATTGCACTTGCACAAGGATTAAATAAAATTGGTAAAAAAGCTGTTTTGGCTTTACGCGAACCTTCTTTGGGTCCGTGTTTTGGTATGAAAGGTGGCGCTGCAGGTGGTGGTTATTCACAGGTTTTACCTATGGAAGATATCAACCTGCATTTTACAGGTGATTTTCATGCCATTACTTCTGCTAACAATACTTTAGCTGCTTTAATAGATAATTATAATTACTTCAACAAGGGTTCTCAAAAGGCTTTGAAACAAATTCTTTGGAGAAGAGTACTGGATGTAAACGACCGCTCTTTACGTTATATGTTATCAGGCTTAAATGGCGCTACAAATGGCATTCCTACAGAAACCGGCTTCGATATTACACCTGCGAGTGAAATCATGGCGATATTTTGTCTGTCAACGAGTCTTGATGATTTGAGAAACAAAATCGACAATATACTGATTGGTTATACTTATGAAAACCAACCGTTTTTTGTACGCGATTTAAAAGTAGGTGGAGCATTGGTTACTTTATTAAAAGATGCTTTTAATCCCAACCTGGTTCAAACCATTGAAGGTGGAGCTGCTTTTATTCATGGTGGACCTTTTGCCAATATTGCTCATGGTTGTAATTCAATTATGGCTACTAAATCAGCTTTACAATTTGGAGAATATGCCATCACAGAAGCTGGTTTTGGAAGTGATTTGGGTGGAGAAAAATTCCTGAACATCAAATGTCGCCAATTGGGCATTACTCCTGCAGCGAGTGTATTGGTTAGCACAACTCAATCTTTAAAATTACATGGAAAAGTTGATGAAAAACTCATCAAACAACCCAATCTGGAAGGCTTGAAAAAAGGCTTACTTAATTTAGAACGCCATGTAGAAAATTTGCAGAATTTTGGTCAGAGTGTTGTTGTAGCATTAAACAAATTTGGCTTCGATACCGAAGAAGAATTGGGTTATATGCAAGAATGGTGTAAACAAAAAGGAACTGAATTTTCTATCAATGAAGGTTTTGCCAGAGGTGGCGAAGGTGCAGTAGCTTTAGCTGAAAAAGTGGTGGAAGTATGCGAAAACAGACCATCGACAAAAATTCAACATACCTATGAATTGAATGATACGCTCGAAACCAAAATCGAAAAAATAGTAAAAAGCATTTATAGAGGTTCGGGAATTACATTTAGCAAAACAGCCAAATCAGCCATGAAAAAATTAAAAGAATTGGGTGCTGATGAAATGCCGGTTTGTATTGCTAAAACTCAATTCTCTTTTACCGACAATGCAGCTTTGGTTGGCGTAGAAAGCGGATTTAATATCACCATAGAAAACCTGGTAATGAACCACGGTGCAGGATTTGTTGTAGCAGTTGCCGGTGAAATCATGCGTATGCCCGGTTTACCAAAAGAACCTGCTGCCATGCAAATTGATGTGGTGAATGGTGAAATTGTTGGCTTGAGTTAAATCAACCCAAAAATGAAGATTGTTTCTTATTTATATTCAGACCAATTGTTGCTAATTATGTAACAATTGGTCTTTTACACTTGTGTATTCAAAACATTTTCTAATTTCGCCCTATGCGTGCTTACGAAAGTGTGAATCCTTTTACTGAGGAATTGTTATCGGCCTTTGATTTTATTCAGGCAGATGAAGTTGATATTATTTTAGAAGATGCTCATGATGCTTTTTTAACCTGGAGAAAACTGGGCTTTAAAGAAAGAGCTTTATACATTGAAAGATTAGCCAAATTACTCAGAGAAAATGCAAGCGAACTTGCTGAAATAGCAAGTATTGAAATGGGTAAATTACTTGCTCATTCAAAAGCAGAAGTGCTTAAAAGTGCAAGTGTTTGTGATTATGTAGTTGCTGAAGCAGAAAAGGTTTTAGCATCAAAAACCACAGTTATTGAAAATGGTGTTGAAATAGAAATCAGCTATAAACCATTGGGTGTTATTTTAGGAATTTATCCATGGAATTTTCCTTACTGGCAGGTTATCAGAAGTGCTATTCCGGCTTTGATGAGTGGAAATACCGTTTTGGTAAAACCTGCGCCTAATGTTCCTCGTTCAGCCATCAAACTACAAACTCTATTCGAAAAAGCAGGATTTCCGCATGGTGTTATCCAAACAATTTTTCCTAGTGATGAATTAATTTCAGGAATTATTGCTGATAATAGAATTGCTGCTGTTACCTTAACCGGTAGTGAAAAAGCAGGTTCTTCTGTTGCATCACAAGCCGGAAAAGCCATTAAACCTGTTGTATTGGAATTAGGTGGAAGTGATCCGTTTATTATTCGTGAAGATGCTAATTTAGATGGCATCATGGAACAAGCCATTTTCTCTCGTTTTCAAAACAATGGTCAAAGTTGTGTGGCTGCTAAAAGATTCATCGTACACAAAAACCAAATTCAAAGTTTTCAGGAAAAATTGATTCAGGGACTTGAAAAAATGAAGTTTGGAAACCCAATGGAACTTACAACAGACCAAGGACCATTGGCTCGTTATGACTTACTTGAAACTTTAAAAAATCAAGTGAATGAAGCTATAGAAAAAGGTGCAGAGATTATTTATCAATCAAAAGAAATTCCGTCGAAAGGATTCTTCCATCCCATCATGGTTTTGGGAAATATTCCTGCTCATTCAAAAGCCTTCAAAGAAGAATTATTCGGACCGGTTTTATCATTGTATCCATTCGAAACAGATGAGGAAGCCATACAGATTGCCAATCAAACCAAATACGGTTTAGGTTGCAGCATCTGGACCAATGATTTAGAAGCAGCTAAAACAATGTCGGAAGAGATTGAAAGCGGTATGGTTTATATCAACCAGATTGTAAAAAGTGATGTAAGATTTCCATTTGGAGGCTGCAAACAATCGGGCTTTGGAAGAGAATTAGGAGAAGAAGGATTGAAAGCATTTTGTATGGTTAGAACGAGGTGGA
>JBMLOK010000377.1:0-1221 GCA_049243005.1 Bacteroidia bacterium
TACTAAAAACGCTTTTTATTAATAAGGTCTAACAGTATCTGCTTCTTGTAGGTGTTTCCTCAGGTGATCAGAAAGTACACCCAGGCTATGTCCGAAATGCACATTGTTATTGATGATTAAATCTGCCTGTGCCATAAATGGAAGTAGAAATTGTCGGTAAGAAGGCAATACATGGTGTTTCCATTGGTACAAAACAAAATCTTCTTCAATATTTCTTTCTGCAACATCACGCACCAATCTTCTATTTAATGCAATTTCTTCATCAGCATTAATAAAAATTTTCAGGTGAAACTGTTCGAAGATCTCCGGTTCGTAAAAAATAAATAAACCTTCACATATAATAATAGGTGCAGGATTAAATTCGAGCATTTTCCCTTTTTTATCATAATGCTGAAAAAGGTATTCTTCTCTTTCAACTTTTTCGCCTCTACCCAATTTTGCTATATCAACAGCAAACTGATGTAAATCTACACATTCAGGTAAATCGAAATTGATATGACCATTTTCATCACGTTTATGTTCAAAAGCAGTTTTGTAATAATTATCCTGAGAAATAATACAAACCTCTGATTCTGAGAATATTGACCTCAAAGAATTTAAGAAATGAGTTTTACCACTGGCACTTCCACCGGTAATTCCTATTAAATATGGTCGTCTGCTTGAACTCATTACGAAAAAATGTATTTCTGCAAAAGAAAGAAAATTTCACTCAAATTTCCTTTTCTATTCTCAATGCCGATAAATTCTTTCGGAAAATTGTTTTTGAAATACAATTTTGACCACTCGTATAAAACAAGAAAACTGACGAAAAATTAATATCTTCATTATCAAGCAGTTCAGAAACTTAGGAAACTTTCATAACATTTAAAGTTTCCAATACGACAAAAGTTTTATCTTTGCCCCCGAAATGACAAACGTAGACGAAAATAAGAATAAGGTATTGTTAGGTGCTAGTAACTTATTCCTCAAATTTGGCTTCAAAAGCATTACAATGGATGATGTTGCCCGTGAATTGGGAATATCAAAGAAAACTCTTTATCAGCACTTTGCCGATAAAAACGAACTGGTAGACCAAGCAATAGAAGCTCACTTAAGTGAAGAAAAGGAAGCTTGTACCAATTTAAGTCGGGAGCATGAAAATCCAATTGATTTAATGCTGAGTATATCAGAAACATTAAGCGATAAGAAAAAGCAAATCAACCAAAGTATCATTTTCGACCT
>JBMLOK010000378.1:0-2812 GCA_049243005.1 Bacteroidia bacterium
TAAACTACAATAATCATACCTAAGCTGAAAGGAAGAAATAACGAATTTCGGCTGCGATTCTTTCTGGATTGATTTTTTCGAATGGATGTGCAGCATTTGGCACTACCCAAAGTCGTGAATTTGATAATAATTTATAAACTTTTATGGTTTCATTTAAGCTGCTTGTTGTGTCTCTGTCGCCAATTCCTAAAAGTACAGGATGTTGAATTTGTTTTAATTCATCCTCACTCATTACAATGGTTTCCGAAAGTTTTTTCATCATATCACTGGTGCTTGCCAATAAATTCTTCCAGATATTCATTCCATGTAAAACCATCAAATTATTGGCAAATGCCGGAATTTTCTCCATCATTTTATCAGGGTCTAAAAAGCCGGTTTCCTTGGCTGTTGTGATGGGGTCCCAGTTGAATTTTACGTTGAGGGTGAAAATTTGCTTGACCCTTTGCGGATGTTTATGCGCAAAATAAAGACCAGCATATCCACCCATACTAAATCCAAATAAATGGGTTTGTTCAATATTGTTTTTATCGAGATAAGATAAAATGGCTTGTGAAAATCCTTCAAATGTTAATCCAGCGGCCGGAATTAACTCTCCTCCATGGCCTGGTAAATTAATAGCATGACAATCAAACTGCTCATCTAACAAGGAAATAACTTGTGTAAATTGAGATTTTGAAGCCAAAGCACCATGTATAAATAAAATAGATTCTTTTTTCATAGAATGAGGTTTAATCATCAAAGTAAACAAAAATTAGGCAATAGAAAATTCAAATTATGATTTAATAAGATTTGTGACTGAATTTTTTCTTTTTGAAATATTTGATTTCCATGGACTTACTAATTGAACTATTGTTTTTAATCAAGCAAAAAAAGGAAGAGAAAAAAATGATTGGTGAAAGCTTACTTTTGCGGGGTATGATTCAGTATAACAGAAAACATTACAGCAACGAAGAAATTGCAGGTCTTTATAAAGCCATCATTAAACCAAGAATGATTGAAGAGAAAATGTTAATTCTCCTTCGTCAAGGAAAGGTGAGTAAATGGTTCTCAGGAATTGGTCAGGAAGCCATTAGTATTGGAACTGTAATGGCTTTGCATAAGGATGAATATATTTTACCATTACACCGAAATCTGGGAATTTTTACTGGTAGAGATATTCCATTTGCCAAATTATTTTCGCAATGGCAAGGTAAAATGAATGGCTTTTCTAAAGGAAGAGAGCGTTCATTTCACTTTGGAACAAACGAATACCATATTGTTGGAATGATTTCTCATTTAGGTGCGATGTTGGGAGTGGCTGATGGAATTGCATTGGCCGGCATGTTAAAAAATGAGAAAAAAGTAACTGTAGTTTTTAGTGGTGATGGCGGTGCAAGTGAAGGCGATTTTCATGAAGCTTTGAATACTGCTGCTGTTTGGCAATTACCTGTTATCTTTTTGATAGAAAACAATGGTTATGGACTTTCAACTCCATCGAATGAACAATTCCGTTTTAAAAGTTTTACTGATAAAGGAATTGGCTACGGAATGGAAGCTTATAAAATTGATGGAAACAACCTGCTTGAAGTTTATGATACAGTAAACAACCTTGCAGAATCTATTCGTTCAAAACCAAGACCGGTTATTTTGGAATGTATGACTTTCAGAATGCGTGGTCATGAAGAAGCATCTGGTACTAAATATGTGCCTCAGGAATTGTTTGATATCTGGGCAAAAAAAGATCCTGTAAGCAATTTTGAAAAATTTGTACTTGAATACGGAATTTTAGATGAGCAGGACATTGCAGCCATCAAAGCAGAAATAAAAGATGAAATTGATGCTGGTGTTGAAGCGGTGTTAAATGAGCCTGAAATTATTCCGGATACAGCAACAGAAATGGCTGATGTTTATATGGAATATAAGCCAAAAGTAATGCCAAGCCATGGAAATTTACAACATGTAGTTCATGCGCCAGAAACTGAAGCAAAATCGAAAAAACGTTATGTTGATGCAATTAGTGATGGCTTAAAACAAGCTATGCAAAAACATGATAACTTGGTTTTAATGGGTCAGGATATTGCAGATTATGGAGGAGTTTTTAAAATTACTCAGGGATTTTTAGAAGAATTTGGAAGAGGAAGAGTAAGAAATACACCTTTGTGTGAAAGCGCCATTATTGGTGCCGGATATGGTTTATCAATCAAAGGAATGAAAGCCATGGTTGAAATGCAGTTTGCGGATTTTGTGAGTGTTGGATTTAATCAGATTGTAAATAACCTTGCAAAGAGTCATTACCGTTGGGGACAAAATGCCGATGTTGTAGTACGTATGCCAACAGGCGCAGGAGTAGGGGCAGGACCATTTCATTCACAAAGTAATGAGGCTTGGTTTTTCCATGTAGCAGGATTAAAAATTGTATATCCTTCAACACCATCAGATGCAAAAGGATTGATTACAGCAGCAATTGAAGATCCAAATCCAGTGATGTTTTTCGAACACAAAGTGTTATATAGAAATGTAGAATTGGAAGAAGATGTATATGATGATTATTACTCACTTTCAATTGGTGAAGCACGTAAAGTAAGAGATGGAAATGATGTATCCATTATTACTTACGGAGCAGGAGTTCATTGGGCAAGTAGTCATGTAGAAAAAAATGGTATTGATGCGGATATTATCGACCTAAGAACATTATTACCTTGGGATAAAGAAGCAGTTGAGGCAAGTGTAAGAAAAACAGGTAAGGTTATTATTTTACATGAAGATACTTATACAGGTGGAATTGGTGCAGAGATTGCGGCACATATCGGCAGACATTGTTTTACTTACTTAG
>JBMLOK010000379.1:0-1679 GCA_049243005.1 Bacteroidia bacterium
AGTGAGCCTAATGTGGCATTAAGTTCAACAGTTAACATCAACCAACCCAATTGTAATTTACCAAATGGTCAGGCTGTTTTTAATGTTATTGGAGGAGCTCCACCCTACACTTATGGAATTGTAAATGGAGCATCTTCAAATAGTTCAACCATTAGTAATCTCAATCCCGGTACTTATTCATTTTATGTAAAAGATGATAACAATTGTCAGGTAATACTGACCAATAAAACAGTGCTTGCTTTGCCTTCTGCACTAAGCTTCACTCTAAGTAAAACAGATGTTTATTGTTTCGGATCAAACAACGGAGAAATAAAAGTTTCGGGTACTGGAGGAAAAGCACCTTATACTTATCGCATCAACACAGGAGTTTATCAAACTGATAGTGTACTTAAAAACCTGAATGCAGGAAGATACAGGGTAACAATGAAGGACTCTGTTGGCTGTTTGTATTTCGATTCTATTCAAATCAATCAAAATCAAGCCATACAAATTACAGTAAGTGGAAGCACAAGAATTGCTTGTAAAGGAGATTCAAGTGCAAGTATTCAGGTTTCTGCATCAAATGGTGCAGGTGGATATTTGTTTAGCTTCAACAATTCACCTTATCAAACAAATCAAATATTCAATAATTTAAAAGCAGGTGTTCAAATCATTAGTGTGAAGGATCTTGAAAATTGCACGAATACAATTAATTATACCATTAGTGAACCACTGGTAAAACTATCGACAACTGCCAATGTAAATCAAACAATTTGTGATTACCAAAAATCATCAATTACATTGAATACATCGGGAGGAAATCTGCCATATTCTTACAGAGTGAATAGTGCAACTCCTACATCAAATCCTCAATTCAACAACTTAGATCAGGGTATCTATTCATTTGTGGTGACAGATAGCAATGGATGTAGCATCAATCTGGAAAGAACCATCAATGCTCCTTTATCGAATTTAAGAACAACAATTAATAGTAAAAATATCAATTGTTTTGGCAAAAAAAATGGTGAATTTACCGTGAGTGCAAGTGGTGCGCCAAAACCTTATGTTTTTAGAATCAATAATGGAATCTACTCACAGGATTCTACCTTTAAAAATCTTGCACCCGGAACATATACAATCACAACACGTGATGGAGTGGGATGTATAAATGAAGAAAGTAAAACATTAAATCAGGAAGCAAAAATTATAAGTACAATTACTGCAACAGGTAACAATTGTCTGGGTGCCAAAAACGGAACTGCATCTATTTTTATCAGTGGAGGAAAATCTCCGTATAACATCACTTGGTTAAGTAGTCCAACACAAACCGGAACCACTGCAAACAATCTGGAAAGTGGCTTATTAAGGGTATTGATTCAAGATTCTGTTTTATGTACCACATACGATTCGGTAGTGATTCCATTTAAACCTGTTTATCAAGATGAAAACATCTGTGCAGTTACCTGTGATACTGCAAGTTTCAAATACAGATTAAGCTGGAATAAAACACTGAATAAAGGAATAGCAAGTTATCAGATTTACAGAGGAAGCGCTTTGATTGCTACTGTACCATTTAATGATATTCCGGTATTTTTAGATGCAAATTATCCATTGCCCACAAACGGAATTGCTCCCTCTTACTATTTAAAAGCAGTTGATAGTTGTGGTAATAGCTCCGGATTAAGTGATGAAACCAAACC
>JBMLOK010000380.1:0-1672 GCA_049243005.1 Bacteroidia bacterium
GAAAGAACATTAAACTTATGAGCAAAATAATAGGAATCGATTTAGGAACAACCAACTCATGCGTTGCCGTTATGGAAGGTAATGAACCGGTTGTAATTGCAAACAGTGAAGGTAAAAGAACAACTCCTTCTATTGTTGCATTTTTAAAAGATGGTGAAAGAAAAATTGGAGATCCTGCAAAACGTCAGGCAGTAACAAACCCTGTAAATACAATCTTTTCTATCAAAAGATTTATGGGTCATACACATGCTGAAGTAAGCACAGAAATTAGCAGAGTTCCTTACAAAGTAGCAAAAGGTGATAACAATACACCAAGAGTTGATATTGATGGAAGATTATATACAGCTCAAGAGCTTTCTGCTATCATTCTTCAAAAAATGAAGAAAACAGCTGAAGACTATTTAGGAACAGAAGTTAAAGAAGCAGTTATTACAGTTCCTGCTTATTTCAACGATGCACAACGTCAAGCAACAAAAGAAGCTGGAGAAATTGCAGGTTTGAATGTAAGACGTATCATTAACGAACCTACTGCAGCAGCATTAGCTTATGGATTAGACAAAGCTAATAAGGATATGAAAATCGTTGTTTTCGACTGTGGTGGTGGAACACATGACGTATCAGTTTTAGAATTAGGTGATGGAATTTTTGAAGTAAAATCAACTGATGGTGATACTCACTTAGGTGGTGATGATTTCGATCAAAAAATTATTGATTGGTTAGCTGATGATTTTAAATCTGAAGAAGGAATTGATTTAAGAACTGATGCAATGGCATTACAACGTTTGAAAGAATCGGCTGAAAAAGCAAAAATCGAATTATCAAGTTCAGCTCAAACTGAAATCAATTTACCTTATATTACTGCAACACAAAGCGGACCAAAACATTTGGTAAAAACTTTAACCAAAGCAAAATTTGAGCAATTGGTTGATGATTTAATCAAAAGAACAATTGCACCTTGTCAATCTGCTTTGAAAAACGCAGGTTTAACAACTAAAGATATTGATGAAGTTATCTTAGTAGGTGGATCAACACGTATACCTGCAATTCAAAAAGCAGTTGAAGATTTCTTTGGAAAAGCACCATCAAAAGGAGTAAATCCTGATGAAGTTGTGGCATTAGGAGCAGCAATTCAAGGTGGAGTATTAACCGGAGAAGTTAAAGATGTATTGTTATTAGACGTAACTCCTTTGAGTTTAGGTATTGAAACAATGGGTGGTGTAATGACCAAATTAATTGAATCAAATACAACTATTCCAACCAAAAGAAGTGAAGTATTTAGTACAGCTTCAGATAACCAACCTACAGTAGAAATCCATGTATTGCAAGGAGAACGTCCTATGGCGAATCAAAATCGCTCTATTGGAAGATTCCATTTAAGTGATATTCCACCAGCTCCAAGAGGAGTTCCTCAAGTAGAAGTTACTTTTGATATTGATGCGAATGGTATTTTACATGTAAGTGCAAAAGATAAAGGAACAGGTAAAGAGCAAAAAATCAGAATTGAAGCAAGTAGCGGATTGAGTGATGCTGAAATCGAGAAAATGAAACGTGAAGCAGAAGCAAATGCTGAAGCAGATAAAAAAGCAAAAGAGGAAGTTGAAAAACTGAATACTGCTGATAGTTTGATTTTCCAAACAGAAAAACAAATCAAAGAATACGGAGATAAAATTCC
>JBMLOK010000381.1:0-1458 GCA_049243005.1 Bacteroidia bacterium
TACAGATATGATGCTTCAAAAAATCCTGAAATCAAATTTAAAGACCATGTTGATGGTAATAAAATGATTGTAATTTCGGATGGTGAAGTCATCAGAAATCAGTTTAAAAAATCAACAGGGGAAGTTTTTCCATTGGGATATGACAGGTACACAAATGAACAATTTGGAAATAAGAAATTCATTCAGAATTGTATAGATTATTTGTGCGACGATAGCGGCATTATTGAAGTAAGAGCTAAAGAAATTACACTTCGTTTATTGGATAAGGGTAAAATTAAAACTGAAAGAAACTTTTGGATAATCTTTAATATGCTGGTACCTGCATTATTGATAGTATTATTTGGAGTTTTAAATCAGTATATCAGAAAAAGAAAATACACGCAAGCATGAACAAAAAGAATTTATTGATACTATCAGGTTTACTGATTTCTTTACTTTTAATCTATTTTTTATTGATTAAAAAACCTTGGAGCACCAATAAACTAAATAGCTCTGAAGTGTCATTTGAGAAAATTGAAACCATAGATAAAATATTTATGGCCGATAAATATGGTGCGAAAGTTTTACTCGAAAAACAGGCTGATGGAAAATGGTTGGTAAATGGAAAAGTTGAAGCTGATGAGCAAAAACTTAAGCTTTTACTTTCAACCATTCATGAAATGAAAATGCAAAGACCGGTTGATGGTCCTTTACATAATACCGTTATTGGCGATTTGGCATCAAGAGGAATTAAAACTGAGATTTATTCAAATAACGATTTGCAAAAAACATTTTATATCGGTTCGGAAACTCCTGATAAAACCGGAACTTATTATTACGAAGAAAATGCAGCTGCTCCTTTAATTGTTCATATTCCGGGTTTTGTAGGATTTTTAACACCACGTTTCTTTTTAGATGAAGTGAAATGGCAAAGCAAATTGATTTTTAATTCGGAAGCCAATGAAATAGCTTCTGTTAGAGTTGAATATCCCGGTAAACCTGATAAATCTTTTTTAATTAAAAGTGGCAAGTTGTTCGATTTAAATCAAAAGGAATTGATAGCTAATCCGCAAATTATGAAGATTTATCTTTCTTCATTTAAAGGATTGTTTGTAGAGGGTTATTTGGATTATATCACAAAAGAACAAACTGACTCAATATTGAAAATGCAGCCATTTTGTAAACTGGAACTAGAATTAACAAATGGCACCAAAACAACTATGGATGTTTTTGAAAAGAAAATTGGGAAGAAAACGATGCAGTTGTATTCAGAAAACAATGAGGCATTAGAAATTGATCCTGAAAAATTCTTTGCTTGGATTAATCACAAACCACAATTGGCCAGTATTCAAGTGTTCAGTTTTGGTAAGTTATTTGTTGGCAGACAGCAACTTCAAGCCCAACCTGAATAGGAAGAGAAGCATTTTTTTTGTTTCTTTGATGCGGTTATGGAAAATACGTCTCTCATTATTATTTGCT
>JBMLOK010000382.1:0-8465 GCA_049243005.1 Bacteroidia bacterium
CTCAAATCAGCAAAATTTATGAAAGTAGGCGTTGTAATTTTCCCCGGCTCCAATTGTGACCAAGATGCGATTTATGCATTCAGAAACCAGTTTGGCTGCGAAACTGTAGAACTTTGGCACAAAGACCATGACTTACAAAGCTGCGATTTGATATTTTTACCAGGTGGTTTCAGTTATGGTGATTATTTAAGAAGTGGTGCTATTGCTCGTTTTTCACCTATCATGCAAAATGTAATTGAATTTGCAAACAAAGGTGGATTATTAATGGGCGTATGTAATGGATTTCAGATTTTATGTGAAAGTCATTTACTACCAGGCGCTTTATTGCACAATGACCACCAAAAATTCAACTGCAAAAATGTTTTCATTAAACCTGAAACAAATAACTCATTAATTACTTCAGGATTGAATTTGAATCAAGGATTTAAAATTCCTATTGCTCATGGCGAAGGAAGATACTATTGTGATGAGAAAACATTAGCGGAATTAAAATCAAACGATCAGATTTTATTCAGGTATTCTGATGAAAACGGAAATGTAAATGATTCTACAAACCCTAATGGTTCATTAGAAAACATTGCTGGTATTTGTAACAAAAACAGAAATGTATTTGGAATGATGCCACATCCTGAAAGAGCTATTGATGCTGAATTATACAATACCGACGGCAGAGGAATTTTCGAAAGTTTATTAAAATTGAGTTTGGTATAATCCTGACTTAATTCAGCTTACTTAATCTATTATTTCTTTTTAAAAAGTTAAAGAATCAGTCTCTCTGATTTTGATGTTATTTCTTTGGTTGAATTAATCAAATTTAAACCAAATTTACCCTCTTAGATTAGCTATTAATCTTCTAATTCTACCTCAAAAAATTATTCATTTTGATGAAATAATTTTACGCAAAACAAAAATTATTTCTATTAATAATAAGTTTTTTGAAATAAAACATTTGCCTAACTCAATCTTTATTAAATAGTCGTATTCTTGCTAATATGAAACAATTATTTAAAATTCTATTTTTATGCCTTCCATTTTTTGGATTGGCGCAAGAAAAAATGAAAACGGATACCACCTTAAGCAATATACCAATGCTTGAGAAAAACAAAGGTGGTCAGTTAGGTTTTTCTTTAAAAGCTGGCACTATGGGTGTTGGAGCCGAATTTGCAAAAAATCTTAATGCCAAAAGAACCATCAGTTTAAGACTTGGTGGCACTTATTTACCTGTTACTTACAACGGACTTGAATTAGATGTTGCGGGAAGTACTATTACAGCTGACATCAGTGGTAATTTGGGTAATGGCTTTTTAATGTTTGATTTTCACCCATTTGGTAATGCTTTTAAATTTACTTTGGGTGGTGCAATGATGTTAACTAAATTAAATGGAGATGCCAGAATGAAAGATTCCATTAAACAAGGTGAAATTATTATTGCTCCGGAAAAAGTAGGACTGATTAACGCTAGCATCACCCATGAACCTTTTGCTCCATATGTTGGAATTGGTTTTGGAAGAGCCATTCCTAAAAACAGAATTGGATTTAGTTTTGAAATTGGAACATATTATACCGGTGCTCCTAAATTAGATTTCGTAACTACAGGTTTATTAGAACCAACATCTGACCAGGAACCCGTTTTACAAAAAGGTATTTCTGTTTACGAATGGATGCCACAAATGATGTTCAATATTACTTTTAAACTTGCTAAATAATCAAATCATGAAATTACTATATAAAGTCCTAAGCCTAGGTTTAATAAGCTTCTTAACGTTTTCTAATAT
This sequence comes from Bacteroidia bacterium, assembly GCA_049243005.1. Lineage (GTDB taxonomy): Bacteria > Bacteroidota > Bacteroidia > UKL13-3 > UKL13-3 > CAISCU01. The sequence goes on from JBMLOK010000382.1 coordinate 1,776, forward strand.
TTCATGTAACAATCCCATTGAAGATTTAAAAATTACATTAAATACAGATATTTCAACCAACAATTATGGTGTTCGTGTTATTGATGCGAAAAACCCTGATGTTGCGGTTCAGCAATTATCAATTCAAATTGTAGGTGCAGGAAAAAAATTCATTTATAATTCTGATGGAACCAGAAATTTTAATGCTGAAAATGGAATATTCTCCTTATTACTTGAGCCCGGTTTAAAACCAAGTGTTGAAAATCCTGTACGCTTCACCATTTTAATTGAATCTCCAGGCTATCTAAAAGCAGTTTTTCCTGTTGAAATTAATGCTGAAGGTAATCGTGCAATCGACATTCCTATGGTGAAGTTTGATGCACCTCCGGTTGGTGTTGCTTCTAAAACAGAAACGGTAACTGTTGATGCTACAAATGGTACAACTACAAGTATTAAAATTGTTGTTCCGGCTGAAAATGGTAAACAAGAGGCTGCAGAAATCAGCATTCCTGCAGGAACAAAAATGTTAGATGAAGAAGGAAAACCGGTTACAGGAACAGTTTCCATTGAAATGGTTCATTTTGATAACAGAAACCCTGAATCACTTTTATCTTTTCCCGGTGGATTTGATGCATCAAATGTAATTGGTCCAAACGGACAACAAATGGATCCAATCACTTTTGAAACTGCTGGTTTTATTTCAGTTGAAATGACTAGTGGAAGTCAAAAAGTAAAATCATTCTCAAACCCAATTTCTGTTAAAACCGAATTGAATGCTGAAACAATAAATCCGCTTACAGGTCTTGCAATTGCAGAAGGTGATACTATTCCAGTTTGGAGTTTAGATACCAAAACAGGTCAATGGAAATTTGAAGGGAATTCTAATGTTAGCAAAAATGCTAGCACAAATAAATTAGAAGCTACTATGACTGTTCCACATTTAAGCTGGTGGAATTTAGATTACTTCTGGAATTCATGCACTTATGGCTCAACAGTAAGGTTCAATACCAATGTAAACACAACAACATATAGATACATGGAATTAGTTAATGCAAATGGTTCTATTTATAGATACTTTTTTGATAATGTTGCAAATGGTAGTGTTTTTCGCTTATACAGAGCACCAAACGGTATGAGATGCAGACTTCGAGTTTACTCGGGAACAAGTTATTATAACAAAGGAACTATAATCGGTCAAACCCCACTTTTTAACCTTTGTGGTTCAAACTTACAATTGAGTTTAACATTACCGGTTCCGAAAATAGTTAATATTGATATTGCAGGAAATTGTGAAGGAAATGGAAGAGTGCTTAGACCATCTGTATATGTTTATTACAAGAAAGTTGGAAATGGCTCATTCAATTACCTTGGTTATTTAAACAATGGTAGAATGATTACAGACCAATTTGAAATCGGACAAACTTATGTATTTGGCACTTACTATTCGGGTCGTTGGTATGAATACACACGTATAATAGACAGAACAAATTATATTGAAACAATGAGTCTTCCCTCTACAACTCCAGGTTGCAGATAATAGCCTTTAATTGATAAAAAAAGCGGTACTTGTTATTGAACAAGCACCGCTTTTTTTATAATATAAGATTATGAATTTACAGCATAAGTAGCTTGATTTTCCTTCGCTTTCTTTTTACCCCTGAAGAACAAAAACAGATTAAAGAATAAGGTTATTCCTAAGTAAATGGAGAATCCTCCCAACTTGCTACTAAGTTCTTCCATCAGGTTTCGTGAATCAGATAACTCGTAAGAAATACGCATAATTAATAATGCATAACCAATATTAAGTAAGTAAAATCCCACTTGAAATAAATGATTGGTTGCATTGGAAATGTCTTCTCTACCGTGAAAAATATCCAGCATAAACACTTTTGCATTTTTAAACAAAACTTTTGCTACATACCAGGTAAGACCCATTGCTATCGGTAAGTAAACTGCATACGCGATAACGTTTAACATTAAATTTTCCATTTGTTTTATAATTAAACCTTTGTGTATAAGGATTTGATTTCTTTTGAAAAGTATATGATGCTATAGATATTGAAATAATGAATTAGACCAAGTCCCAAAATCAATGAACCAAGGTGCAAACTCAATTCATTTATTAGATCCTTCGTACTCATAATATTTGGCCAGAAACTTAAACTGTAAGCATCGTAACCTAAATTCAGCAAATAATAGCCAACCAGCAAAAAATGATTAATTGCATTCGTAATTGTTTCATCACCTGAGAATGCTTCAAGTATAAAATACCTGCCATTTCTATAAAAAACCTTGCCCAGTATTACACTTATATAAAATGAAATCGGAAGGTAAATCAAATAAGCAATAACATTATAATTCATATCTGTAATTATTAAACTTTCAGAATTTATTGAAACATATTCTCAAAAAAATATTACTTCATCATTTGAACAAGGATTTTGTAAAACCAGTTCTCGTCTGATTTAGAAAATTTCTCAAGTAAATCATCCACCCTTAAAGTTAAGTCTTTAATATCTCCAGTTACTTTTTTGAATTCATCCATTTCAGCTTTAGTGCCGCCTTCAAGCTCATTCATCTCTGTAAACAATTTCAAAACCGGCTCTAGTTCACGTTTTCTTCTTTCTTTGGTGATTTGCCGAGCTACCTTTAAAATATCCTTTTCAGCTACAAAAAACTCCCTTCTTTCACCCTGAACCAATTCTTTGTATACAATTCCCCAATCCATGAGACTTCTCAGGTTCATATTGGTATTGCCTCTCGATATACTCAGTTGTTCCATGATATCTTCTGCAGAAAGTGCTTCAGGTGAAATTAATAACAGTGCATGAATCTGAGCCATGGTTCTATTAATGCCCCATTCCGAGCCTAATGTTCCCCATGCCTGAATAAATTTGCTTTTTGCTTCTGTTAATTTCACAGCACAAAGATAATATTAGTTTTCAAACTTTCAATTATTTCTGAAACTTTTTTTAGTTTTTTTAATTTGTACCTTCGAATCATGACGAAAATAGGTTATGTCATAGGCATAGAATGGATACTTTGCACCTTACTTCTGCTTGCTGCTTATATCAATGCTATCTCCGGCTTTGGTTTAACTCTTAGTTGTGATTCGGCAAATTACCTTTCAGTGGCACAAAGTTTATCGCAAGGAAATGGTTTTAATCAGTTTGATGATTTCCCTTTCCTAAACACAGCTCCACTCTACCCTATTTTATTAATGCCGGCTTATTTATTGGGAATTAATCCTCTTATTTATGCTGCCGCATTAAATGGAATATTTCTGCTTGGCGCAACTACAACAGCAGTCATGTTATTTCAAAGATTTTCAAAACCTGTTTGGTTTCCTTTAGGAATTCCCGCACTATTCTTTCCCTTTTGGGTGTTCACGCTCAATGCAGTGGCTTTACTCTCAGAGATGGCATTCATATTTATATTTCTCACTTTTATCATCCATTTTTATGATGCTTTACAAGGGAAACATGAATTGAGAAAATCTGCCATTCTCCTTGCAATCATGCTACTTCTGAGGTTTGCAGGATTCTTATTTGTTCCCGCTATACTATTTCTTCTTTATCAGCATAAACAACATTCAATCAAACAAAAAATAGAATTTGTTTTAATCGCTTTTATACCCGTTGGACTTTGGTTAATAAGAAATTTTATATTGTCGGGTAATGGTTTTGGTGAACATCAAATCACAGAAAAATTTAGTTTGTTTGCTATTGGTGGAAACATCAATGAATTAACAAAAATGGGTCTACAATCGCCCTTGAAAATGATTGTAGGAATTCTGGCTGTTGTTGCCTACATGATTGCTGCCTATGAAATTTTCAAAAAACAGGTACAAACTCAAATGGTACATCTATTACAGATTCTATTTTACCTCATTTCAAGTTATATTGTACTTCTGTTTTTCCAAAACAATTTACCTCTAACTCAAGTTCCACGCTTTTTAAGTATTGTTTGGTTACCCATGACCATTTTCTGGTTACTTTTATTTCAAGTTTGGCTACTCGAACATGTTTACAAAAAATGGTTAGTGAGAACAATTAGTATTTTCATACTTGCTTTAGGTTTGTTTCAGTTAGGTGGAGTAATTGGAAAATCTATACTCTTTCATTTTAAAGGAACTGGTGTCTATTCTTCAAAAAATTGGGAAAACATACCAATGAATGAATTTCAAACTCTAGTTGGTTCTAATTCAAAAATTATTTCTAATCACCCTGATTTCATATGGCTACAAACCGGCATAAAAGCTAAACATGCCAGGTTTATTAATGAAGATTCTAGCCAATTCAAAAGCCGCACAGAGCAAGCAAATATGCTTATTTGGTTTAATCAAACTGATCGGGAGAAAATTGTTCTTCCTATAGAAAATTATGCCGAAAAAATTAAAGGTATCATCTATGAAAATCCCTCTTATGTCATCTTTGAACTAGATCCAACAAAATAGCTTACAACACTTATTGGTGTATTTCAATCTTTTGGTTTAATTTGAATATGCGCAATATTTACGTATTTCTAATTTTACTGTTTGCTCAAGTTAGTTTTGCACAAACAAGCTTCCCTCAAAATGGCCCTGCCGACCAAAGGCCTAATGCATTTGTAATTAGTCACGCCACCATCTGGTTAGATGCCGATAATAAAATCGAAGATGCATCTATTATTGTTGAGAATGGTATGATTAAAGCAGTTGGAAAAAATCTAACTACACCAAAAAACTTCAAGGAAATCAATGCTAAAGGAAAAGTAATTTATCCGGCTTTTGTTGATTTATACTCTAACTATGGTATCAAATGGGAACCCAAAAGAGAGAATTTCAGAGGGCAACAATTCAATTCAAATAAACCCGGTGCTTATAATTGGAATGAGGCTATCAGAGCAGAACTAAATGCTGTTGATTATTTTATACCCGATGAAAAATCAGCTAAAAACTACAAATCTGCAGGCTTCGGAATTAGCTTGAGTTCAATACAAGATGGTATTTGTCGTGGTAGCGCAAGTCTGGTTTCAACAGGCAGCGGAAATGTTCAGGAATTAATTATAAAACCGCAATCAGCACAAGCATGGAGCTTTAATAAAGGTAGTTCAAGTCAGGATTACCCTGGTTCTATGATGGGATGCATTGCTCTTATCAGACAAAGTTTTCTTGATGTCATGTGGTATTCAAAACAAAACAAAGAAGTTGATTTAAGCATGGAAGCTTTTCGTAAAAATCTTTCTTTGCCATTGGTTTTTGAGGCTGAAAATAAACTTGCCATACTAAGAGCATCTAAAATTGCTAAAGAATTCAACCAAAACAATTGGATTATAAAAGGTGCAGGAGATGAATACCAAAGAATCAAAGACATCAAAGCAACAGGACGACCATTAATTGTTCCTGTAAACTTTCCTAAACCTTATGAGGTTGAAGATCCTTTTGATGCAGAATTAGTAAGTCTTGGAGACCTAAAACATTGGGAACTTGCTCCTGCAAATTTGTCTTTTCTTCAAAAAGAAGGAATCACATTTTGCATCACAATGAAAGGTTGTGAAAGCTCTGGTGAATTTTTGAAAAATCTTAGAAAAGCAATTCAATATGGATTAAAACCCAATGAAGCTTTAAGAGCATTAACACAAACACCAGCGAGATTAATTGGAGCATCAAATGTATGCGGGAAATTAGCAGCGGGAATGCCAGCTCATTTCAGTATTGCTGATAAAGACCTATTTACTGAAGAAGGTAGAATTGAAGAAATCTGGAGTTTTGGAAACCAAGAAATTCTATATAAAAAGAATGAAAAAGATATCAATGGCAACTGGACAATTTCAGGAGATAAAAACTTTACTCAACTAAACATTCTTGAAAACAAAGGTAAACAAGAGTGGAAACTGATTGGCAAAGACACTCAAAAAGTTGATGCCGATTTTTCTTTGGATATGTACACTTTAAGCTGGAAAGACAAGTCTAAAAAAGATTCTATAACAAGAGCGAAAATATTCTTCACTGAAATCAATCAAACATTAAGTGGTAATGGTTTTGTTTTTTATGTTGATGGAACACAAAGTACCATCTCTTTAAATCGTACTCAAACACAATCAAGCAAAGAAGAAAAAGACAGTTTAATCAAACCAAATATAGCTGAAATCATTTATCCGTTTACTGATTATGGAAGCAGTAAAATAGCAAGTTATGAAGAAATCATCTTTACAAATGCAAGTGTTTGGACCAATGAAAAAGAAGGTGTTTTAAGTGAAGCAGATGTTTGGATTAAAGCAGGTAAAATTGTTGCTGTTGGAAAGAACCTTAGCTCGCCAACTGCAAAAACAATAGATGCAAAAGGTAAACATCTAACAAACGGTATCATTGATGAACACTCACATCTTGCCATTTACAGAGGCGTGAATGAATGTACACAAGCGATTACAGCCGAAGTTAGAATTGGTGATGTACTAAATTCAGAAGATCTAAATATCTACAGACAATTAGCCGGAGGTGTAATTGGAGCGCAGCTTTTACATGGAAGTTGTAATCCCGTTGGTGGTCAAAGTGCCTTAATTAAATTGAGATGGGGAAAATCACCAGAAGAATTAAAAATTGCTGGTGGAGATGGTTTCATCAAATTTGCTTTGGGTGAAAACGTAAAACAAAGTAGTTGGGGAAGTGCCAGCAATCGCTACCCACAAACCAGAATGGGTGTTGAACAAGTGTATGTTGATGCCTTTACA
>JBMLOK010000383.1:0-1429 GCA_049243005.1 Bacteroidia bacterium
TTTAACTAACAATGGCTTTTCTTTTTATTTAAATGAACTATTTATAAACTACCAGGTTTTTCGAATATTCCCAATTACCGGCTTGAGTTGTGTTTTTCATGTTTTCTTGCGGTTCAACCCAATATTTCCCATTGATAACAAATTTGAATTCCATGGTTTTATCTTTTGGTAGTTCTGAAAGTGGTAAACTGATTTCCCATTTGTTACCAACTTTTTTCATCAGGAATTTTTTGTCTTTTGGTTTCCATTCATTCATTTCTGATGCCAGATAAACTTCTTTAATTGTTATATCATTTATTTCTTTCGACCAAACATTCATTCCTGTTAAATTCTTGTATTTGTCGGGCTCAAAACTAAATAGAATTTTATCTTCAACAATTGAATATCCATGAATATCTGTTGGCAGAATTAAAGTTGTTTCTTCAAATCCAAGGTTCACTGCAGTAGTATTCATACCTCTGGGTTTATCAAGATTTGCATCAGTAAACTCAGTTTCAAAGCCATCAACTTTAACTAAGCCTTTTCCGAAAATGGCTAAACCAATTCTAATTTTATCGGCATTCCATGGAATAACTCTTTCTGTGCTTATTTGAACCCAATCATGATAACCTCTAACTTTTTCTTCTTTTATAATGGTATTACCTTCAGTGGTAAAAGTGTTCTCCAAATTTTCATCATCAATTCCAATAAACAAAGCTGTCCAATATTTGACATCTTCAGTTTTAACCCAAGCACTTAATTTCAGATTTTTTCCTCTATAGTCGATTGCTGAAAACGATTGTTCAATGGTCCCACTGCCATATACTTCATCAATTTTAGAATGAATTTGCAGGCAGTTTTTCCCAACTTTAGTATCTGTTTTTTCAATTCCCATTTTGTAATTACCGGCCCAACTACCACCTTTTTGCCATGCATTTGGCATTTCTTGTGAATGACCTAAAAAACTATTTAGGAATAATCCCCCGATTAATAAAAGATTTTTCATAGAATTAAATTTTGATGAGGCAAATGTCTACATCAAGCAGAATATAAAAGACTTCAAAACTCCCAATTTCATTTTTTGATATCCGAAATTTATGTTTTGAGTTTTATTGCCATTTTAGCTCATCCTTTTTTATCTTCCAGATGAAAGCATCCAAGATATAGTGGCTGATTTGAGGCACAGATAATAAAGGAACTATTATACTCAAAGCTTGCTGACTGTTGAATTCCGGTAAAACATAAAATGTAGAAAATAATTCCAAGTGTTCTCTCCAAACTAAACTGTCCCACAATGCTTCTTCAATGAAAGCAAATCCGATAATTATTGCTAAAAAAAGCATTAAATATAAAATCCCTTTTTTGCTGCTTGTTACTGGTTTCTTTTTTCTCTCAACAATCCAAACCAAAGCAATATAAGGAATGCCATGAGCTACAACGTTTAATAAGG
>JBMLOK010000384.1:0-3703 GCA_049243005.1 Bacteroidia bacterium
TCGAATTCGATTTTTCTTGTTAAAGTAAACAATCATTTTTGTTTATTAATTCTATAAATATGGGTGATTGCCCTCAAAAAAGTTATCCGGTTAAGTTAGTCAAAATATTGCTGCATATTACGGCATGGCTGATTATTCTGTTGATACCAATGGTTCTGCATCCAACCCCAAAACTCATTACTGATTATAATACTCCGGAAAGTGTTTGGGTAATCAGGTTGTTTTTTCAATTGGCCCATATTGCCTTATTTTATTTTAACTACCATGTTCTGGTTCCCAGATTTTTAATGACCAGAAAGTACTTTAAGTATATATTTTCGATTTTGTTAGTGCTATTTTTGCTTCAGCTCATTCCTTATTTCGCCGATAAGTACATGATGCATGGTCAAAATGAAATTATCGATGATTTTAGAAAAGTAGGTAGATTCATGGCCTTTACTTTTGCATTGCTGATTTTTGCCACCAGCACAGGTTTTAGGTTACTAAACGATTGGTTAAAACTGGAATCAGAAGCAAAGGAACTTTCGAACGAGAAATTACTTGCTGAACTTTCGTTTTTAAAAGCACAAATCGACCCGCATTTTTTCTTTAATACACTAAATGGTATTTATTCATTATCGATTACAAAACCGGAAAAAGTGCCTGATTATTTATTACGACTTTCTCAGTTTATTAGGTTTGTTATCAATGATGAATCAGGTCAATTAATTGCAATTGATGATGAAGTGCAACATTTGAAAGATTATATTGAACTTCAGAAACTCAGGTTAACAGACAAAACTGAAATTAATTTTCAGGTTCAAATTGAAAATTCTCATTTGAAACTATCACCGCATTTGTTCTTGCCTTTTATCGAAAATGCTATTAAATATGGGGTTTCAAATAGTAAAAATTCTGAGATATTTATACAGTTACATACCATTTCTGATAGTGTCTTTTTTGAAGTTAGAAATTTAAAACTCAGAAATAATTCTGAGGTAGAAAGTAACTTAATCGGTATAAAAAACGTTAAGAGAAGATTGGAATTAATATATCCTCAAAAACATATTTTGGCGATACATGATCTTCCAAATAGTTTTCAGGTTTCACTACAAATTAATTGCTCATGATTCGTTGTATTGCTTTAGATGATGAACCACTTGCATTGGATATTATCAATGCTTTTATCAATAAAATTCCCGGATTTTCATTGATAAAATCTTTTACTGATGTTTTTGAAGCAACTGCTTTTCTTAAATCAAGCGAAGTTGATTTGATTTTTCTCGATATCAATATGCCTGATGTGAATGGAATAAAGTTTTTTCAATCTTTGGAAAATCCACCTTCTTTGGTTTTTACTACTGCTTATAGTCAGTATGCCGTACAAGGTTTTGAAATGGAAGCAATTGATTATTTACTCAAACCCTTTTCTTTTGATAGGTTTGAAGCTGCACTAAAGAAAACAAAGGAATTTTTTGAACTGAAATCACTCAAAAACAAAAAAGAAGAAGAAGCAATTTTTGTTAGAGCAGAATATTCACTGGTGAAAATTGAAGTAAGCGAAATTCAATACATTGAAAGTTTGGGTGATTATATTAAAATATATGTTGGTGCAAAACCCATTGTTACCCATAGCACCATGAAATCTATACTTGAAAAATTGCCACAAGGAAAATTTTCCCGGGTGCATCGTTCATTTGTAGTGCCACATGCTAAAATTGATTCAATACGAAATCGTAAAATTTATATTGGTTCGGTTCAAATTCCTGTTGGGGATACTTATTTAGATTCATTAAATAAATTGTTGAATCTTGCTTAAAACACGGCTTTCTTTATAATTTCCTTTGCTTCCTCTTGTGTGTAAAACGAAAAGTTTCTATACCGATAATGAACATCAATTATTTCTTCTATAGCGGCTTCAACTAATTTTGAATTTTCCCAGCTTTTGAGATGTAACAATACCGTTTCCAAACAATTTTTCTTATAGGCTATCTGACCCAAAACATGAACCAGAGTTGAACTAACACGCTTCTTTTGGTCGTGTTCCAATTCTTTAAGCATGTCTAAAATATCCTCAGGATGAGTTCTGCCTCTGAGTTCAATTCCGTGACAAATTTCTCTTCTGATTTCAAAATTTTCGTGATGTAAATACTTTTTAGCCCAGTTTAAAACAGGTTTCGGATTTACTTCTCCCATTTTTTTGATAGAACCAATCACTGCATTTCTTGGTGAATGATGTTCATCAAACAAACCTTTATCGAAAAAATGTTCAACTGATTCAAAATTGATTTTCCCAATTTCACCTGCAGCATTAATCATGGTTTGGCGTACTTTAAAATCTGGATGTGAAAAGTAAAATTCTAAAAGCTGAATGATAACCGAAAGTAGATTGGGTTTTTCTTTAAAGATTTTCCCGATTCCTATGTATGCAGCCTTTCTGATATAAGTATCCTCATCAGAAAAATAGGCTAATGAAGGAGTGTATTTTCTTGAAATAATATCAGCCTCAATTTTGTTTTTTATCTCAAGATATAAAACTGCTCTTTCATCTTTATTGAGCTCATAAAAACTCATTTTTCTGTCGACATGCTAACAATTGCCCTAAACCATGAACCGGGAAGTAATCTTCTTAAAAACAACAATACCGGCGCAAATCCACCTACGGGATATCTTAAAGAGAAATCGGAATCGTTTGCAGCTTCAAATACTCTTTTGGCAACAACAACGGCACCCGGCGCGTTTTTATAAGTATCGAGCATATTTTGGTGAACCCTTGGAGCATAATCTTTGTAATCATCATTGCTTACAAAAGTTAAGGAGTTTTCGAAATCGGTTTTAATAGCACCCGGTTCAATATTTTTTATACGGATATTTTTTCCTTTGAGTTCAAATTGCAATGATTCCATAAAGCCTTCCAAAGCCCATTTGGTAGCATGATAAACACTATACAAAGGAAAAGTAATCAGTCCTCCCATAGATGATGTATTGATAATCAAGCCTTCATTTTTACCTCTGAAATAGGGGAGAATGGCTCTTGTTACATTCATTACTCCAAAAACATTGGTATCAAATTGTTTTCTGATTTGTTCATCTGTCATGGCTTCAAATGCACCTACCAAAGCATAACCGGCATTGTTAAAAACCACATCAATTCCTCCAAATACATCAATACATTCTGCAATTCCGGCTTTGATTTGCTGTTCATTTAAAACATCAATTTGAATAATTTTAATGTTTGGGTGATTGAATTCATTACCTGCTTTTGAAGGATTGCGCATACTAGCAGCAACATTCCAGCCCTTATTGGCAAAGTATATTGCAGTCTCTTTGCCAATTCCGGTTGAGCTGCCTGTAATGAGAATTGTTTTATTCATGATGTTTAATTTCCAAATATATTTCTTTGTTTTACTTCAAAATATCCCTGGTCAAAGAAGATGTTTCTTAGTACAAAAATCACTATCCATATAACCAGCATAATCAATCCAACTTTGAAAATTTTGTTTCCTTTTTCTCTGCTGTTTTCATCATAAGCAAAAACACTTTCACCATTGGGTAAGGTTTTTTTATGGGTATTGATATGCCATCCAATCATCAGTCCTATTAAACCTCCTGCAATTGAAACGATATAGGCGAACAGTATCCATGTTTCTGAAAAATGTTCTGGTTTTGAGAGTTCTGCAATTCTCTTTTTCTGTAATTCCTTTAAATCAGATTGACTAAAAAC
>JBMLOK010000385.1:0-5639 GCA_049243005.1 Bacteroidia bacterium
ACAAATTGCCCAAATCACCTAAATAGGCCCAGCCATTTTCATCTGCCAAATCGCTAATGCTGTCTTTGAATAATTTGATGATTTGTTTGTCGATTTTATTCAACGTTTCTTTTTTAGCTTTTACAGGTTTGCCTGGAGCTGCTGTTTCGTTTTGCTCTTCAGGTTCAGGTTTTAGAATCTCGAGGTAAATGAATTTATCGCAAGCAGTAATAAAGGGATTGAGGGTTTTCTTCTCTCCTATTCCAATTACTTTCATTCCGGCTTCACGTAAACGTGTTGCTAATCGGGTAAAATCACTGTCGCTTGAAACGATGCAGAAACCATCAACTTTTCCTGTATAAAGTATATCCATTGCATCGATAATTAAGGCACTATCTGATGCATTTTTGCCACTCGAATAAGAATATTGTTGTATGGGTGTAATGGCGTTTTCTAACAACACTTTTTTCCATCCAGAGACAGTTGGTTTGGTCCAATCGGCATAAATTCTTTTAAATGTTGGTGTACCATATTTGGCTATTTCCTCGAACATCTCCTTTACATTGGCGTAAGGAACATTATCTGCATCGATGAGCACAGCCAGTTTTAACTCTTTTTTGTTTTCCATAAATCATGAGTTTTTAATTCACTCTTAGCCAAAGGACGTCAAACAGATTGGATTCACCAATTGTTGTGCTAATTAAGTTTCGTCATTATAAATAGAGCGTACTGAAAATCTTTACTAGAACATATTGTGAAATTATAAAAGCTTTTATTTACTTTTCAATGCTCATAAAATTTGGCTGTTGTTTTGAAAATTAAATAATATATAACTTAAGAAATATGAAAAAGACTTTACTATTACTTGCTTTATTCGGAATTCTGGCTTCTTGTGAACGTGAAATGCCAGCTGAAACTACAACCTTAGCCGATACTTTAAAAGATAAAAACTGGTTGGTTATTGCAGATTCAACTGTTTCATCAACCGGTTCTGTAGAAAATAATTATAACCTGTTACCTGGTTGTGAAAAGGATGATTTGGTTCAATTTAAATCGAATAAAACAATTGTAATGGATGAAGGCGCTACCAAATGTAATGCATCAGACCCTCAAACTATGACAATAGGAACTTGGGCAATAAATGAAAGCAGCAAAGTTTTAACGTTTACTTCTGTAGAAAAAATTGATTTTAAAATTCATACTTTAAATGCTACTAATTTAGTTTTAATTGCTGTTGAAACCGTTGATGGCGTAACCTTAACAGAAACCATTACTTTTAAAGTAAAATAATATTTCGTAGCAATAATGAACGCAAAAAGCATCTATGAAACTTTGAGTGAATCTCAATTGGTACACAAAAAGAAATTAATGGATGCTCTAAAATCTTTTGTTCCACATAGTGCTTTAGAGCGTTGTGCAGAGCTCATTATGTACCACAAACTTCATCTTCATATTGAGGTTGAACGTAAGGGAAGATATGGTGATTATAGTCCACATTCCGGGCATGGCAATCGCATTTCGGTGAACCATAATTTGAGTCAGTTTGAATTTCTGATTACTTTCATCCACGAAGTATCTCACCATACTGCTTATACCAAACATGGACCGCATCATGAGGCACATGGTGAAGAATGGAAAATGGAATTCAGAATCAACATGAAGCCTTTTCTGGATTCAGAAGTATTTCCTTACGATTTACGAGCGGCTTTATCAAAACACATGGTAAATCCTAAGTACTCGCAATCGGCCGATGTGAAGCTGCTGCAATTGTTAAAGAAGTACGATAAAACAAAACAAGATATTACCCATTTATCGGATTTGCAGGATGGAATGGTTTTTACCATCAAAAACTATCCAGATTCGTGGATGCGCAGAATTAAAAAAATGAGGACTTATGCTTTGTGTGAAAGCCTAGATGGAAAACACAAATACAAGGTTCATTTAATGGCAGAAGTTGCCGAGTTTAAGGCTGATGAAACTTTGTAAGATTAATTACAATCTGTAACAATCATTCTCTCATTCATTTTATCATGCATCTGAATGAGTGTTTGCTCTAAATTATACGACCAATCCCAAGTTGGGTAGTGACTCTTGAATTTATTGACATCACTGATATACCAGATATGATCTCCAATGCGATTGGTTTCAGCATAAGAATAATTCATTTTATTTCCTGATATTTTCTCGCACCAATCAATGGCTTCTAACATACTGCAATTGGCATGACGTCCGCCACCTGCATTGTACACTTCACCTGCTCTTGGATTCTGATAAAAATGCCAGAACATATTTACCAAATCGTATGAGTGAATATTGTCACGAACCTGTTTTCCTTTATAACCAAAAATAGTATAATGATTACCTGTGATAGCACATTTCATTAGGTAAGCTAAAAATCCGTGTAATTGAGCACCACTGTGGTTTGGACCTGTTAAACATCCACCTCTGAAAATAGCTGTTTTCATTCCAAAATAACGGCCATATTCCTGCACCATGATATCTGCTGCAACTTTACTTGCACCAAAAACAGAATGTTTGGTTTGGTCTACACTCATCATTTCATCAATACCATGTTTGAAGTAAGCATGGTCTTCTGCAATTTCCCAACGTTTTTCTAACTCAACCAATGGCAGATAATTTGGGGTATCACCATAAACTTTATTGGTTGATGTAAATATGAAAACAGCATCTGGTGCATACAAACGAGTAAGCTCCAACATGTTTAATGTGCCTGTAGCATTTACTCCGAAATCGGTTAAAGGTTCTTTTGCAGCCCAGTCGTGACTAGGTTGTGCAGCAGCATGAACAATTAGTTTGATATCTTTTCCGTACTCAGCAAACACTTTTTCAAGCGTTGTATAATCTCTGATATCAATATTCTCTGATTTGAAATTCGAGAACTTTTCTTCCAGTCTGGTTTTATTCCAGATTGTTGAACCATCTTGTCCAAAAAAGTATGAACGAAGGTTATTATCTATACCAATTACTTTATCGAATTTAGAAGAAAAAAACTCTACCGATTCTCCACCAATTAAGCCACTACTACCGGTAACCAATGCAATATTCATATCTGATTATGTTGTTATTTTTATGATAAAATTTGTTTAAGCTGATGTTCATTTTCTTTCATCCAATCGAATGTTTCAGAAAGAAGAGTCATCATATTCTTTTTAGGTTTCCATCCGGTAAGCGCATGCAATTTGGCATAATCACTTACATAAATTCTAATATCGGCAGGGCGATTTTCTTTTACAGATTGAATGCTGATTTTATTCCCTGTAATCTCTTCGCACATGGCAGTTAATTCTACTAAGCTAAAACTAACATCATTGCCACCACCAACATTATAGATTCCACCATTGTATAAATCGGCATGGTGAATCTGATGGTCGATTAATTCGAATAAATCATCGGCATGCATTACATCACGCATTTGTTTACCTGTTCCACCGTATCCAATATAACCCAGATTTCCTTTGAAGAAATGTCGAGCTAACCAAAGTACCAAAACACCTTGGTCTACTTTACCCATTTGCCATGGACCACTAATTACACCGCAACGATTGATAACGGTTTTCATGTTACGCAATTCGTTGTATTCGGTGATAAGGTATTCTGAAGCTAATTTGGTAGCACCATAAAAAGAGCGACTTCCTTCAAGCGGGAAATCTTCGCTTACTCCATTTGAAGAAATACCTCGGATGGTTTGATTGTCATTCCATACAAAACGGGTATCTAACTCAGTGAAGTTTGCTGCTTCTAATGATTTAATTGGATAAATTCTGCTGGTAGAAAGGAAAATAAACTGAGCCTTTTTTTGATCAGCGAGTTCAAGGCAATTTACAGTACCAAACAAATTGCTGTTTAAAAGCGGATAAATCGGAGAATTGATTCCTGATAAAACCGAAGGATCAGCCGAAGCATCAATGATAACATCTAGGTGTTCGAACTGTTGTAAATCCTCCATATTACGAATATCACCATGAACAAAATTTACCCCGGCATTTCTCAAACGGGAAATATTGAGTTCAGAACCCCTTCTTCTCAGGTTATCCAATGCATGAATTGTATAGGAAGGATACTTTTGTTTAAGTGACAAACAAAGTGTAGAACCCACAAAACCAGCACCACCGGTAATTAAAATTTGTTTCGACATGAATTTCGTAAAAGACTGCAATTTTAGGGGAAAATTGGCAAAGTACCGAAAGCAAAAACATAGCCGCTGTTTGAAGAGGAAATTCGGATGAGTTTTTCGGTGTTTGCTCAGAAACCTAACAAACATTATTTGCCTGATAAACTGATACTTAAATCTAAAAAATCGAATCCAAATCACAAAATTTCAGTCTGTTGCTTTTAAAATCTATCAGAACAAAGCATCTTAAAATTCTATGGAATAGAAGCAAATCAATGTAAAAATAATCTCTATTGCTACAGAAAGGAAATGACTTCCCAGAAACAAAAAACAATCCTCAATACCTCGGATCTAACTGACGTGGAAGTTTGGAACAACGATTTACTTCTATGGTATAATAACCAAATTCTTCAGCCACTTTCCCCTCAATTAAATACACTCCTCTTCCATCTATTGGATATTGTTTTAAACTTTGAGGAAAATGCGTAGTATCAAAAAAAGCATAATCAGGATCATAAAAAGTACCAAAACACATGTATTCTCCTTTGCTGGTTTTAAGTGGCTTCACACAAACCAATTCACCAAGCATTCTTACGGTATCACCTTTGTATAATTTCATTTCCGAAGCACGAATGCCTCCTCTGAAACTTGTTTTAAGCAAATCAAACTCAGACTTCGTAATGGTAAATCCCAACAGCTCCATTTCATCATACACATCTTCAAGCGGATTATGCACCAATGCTGGTAAAGAAAAGTCTTTGATGTCGCGTGGTTGAAAATCGAAATGTTCTGAAACCATGTGTAATTGCTGAGGGACCAGACTTGTGCTATGAGCTTGCTCTTTGTGTTGACGAAATTGCAAATGCGCATCCCACATCAATTGCTTTTTACCCAAACCGGTAAACCTGAAAGCGCCTATTTTAACAAGAATCAGCAGCTGTTCCAGTCCAATTGGAACACGTGCAATCAAATCATACAAACCTAAATAAGGCCCATGATCCATTCTATCCTGAATGATTTGTTTCACCATTTCTGATTCCAGATTCTGCACATGAATAAAACCCAACCAGGCATCATTCCCTTTTAAATTGGTTAGATAATCGCTGTTGTTGATACATGGAAGATGAACCGCTGCACCTGTTTTTTTGAGCTCCTGTACATAAACCCAGGTTGAATAAAATCCACCAAAATTATTAATCACAGCCACCATAAACTCCATAGGAAAATAGGTTTTGAGATAAAGACTTTGGAAGCTCTCAACAGCAAACGAAGCCGAATGTGCTTTGCTAAATGAATAACCCGCAAAACTTTCAACCTGCCGCCAAACCTCTTTGGTAACAGCTTCCGGATAACCACGCTCTGCACAATTCGAGAAAAATTTATCTACGATACGCTGAAATTCTGCCTTCGACCTATACTTGCCACTCATGGCTCTTCTTAATACATCCGAATCGGCTAAATCCAATCCGGCAAAATGGTGACATACTTTTAAAACATCTTCCTGAAACACCATCACACCATAGGTTTC
>JBMLOK010000386.1:0-5664 GCA_049243005.1 Bacteroidia bacterium
TCCAAATTCTTTTAGGATGATACCTAAAAACCTTTTCACAATATTGTTCTAAATCTGTTACTGGTTCATGGTTTTTTGATTCAATACAATGTAGGAATATTTTAATACCAAGTTCCGACAAAGATTTTATGGTATGATAAATCTCTGCAGCAGTTCCAAATCGAGGTGGATAGGGATATATGGTAGTTACGATGTGTAAATGCTTCATGAGATTTGGCTACAATCCCTTATAAATTGGAATTAGTTTTTCTTTTTCTAAATCCCAATTTAAATCTTTTGTCGCTTTTTTACAATTATTTGTCAATTCAACTCTTAATTGGCTTGATTCAATTAATAAGTGCAAGGATTTTTTGATGGATTCAATATCAAAACCACTTAAAACTGCAACTGAATAAGTATCATTTAAATGCTGGTATTCTATAAAATTTGAACAAATTTGAGGTATACCTGCTTGTATATAATCGAAGAATTTATTGGCAAGTGAATATTGGTAACTCAATCCCATTGGTTCTAAAACATTAAATCCGATATCACATGTTTTGGTTAGATTTTTTAAATCATCAGGTTTTACAAATCCAAGAAATTCTACCTGGTTTTCTTGTTGATTGTGTTTAACTAATTCCCTTAAAGTATTACTTAAATCTCCTTCTCCAGCAAGTATCAATTTAACAGGAAAATCTTTAACAGCATTAATTAAATGTGATAAACATCTTCCTTCATTTAAAGCACCTTGGTATAAAATTCTAAGAGGAGTATTTTCTTGTTTCGATTCAAATTTGGATGTTTTATTTGGAAGATTTCTAATACACTCAAAATGAATTCCATAAGTTACTTTAAAGATATATGCCAAACCCGGACCAACTGTATAAGCAGCATCAGCCAAAGGAATACAAGCATTTTCAATGATTTCCCAAATACCTTTTGTAAAAGGACGACTGCTTAATTCAGGTACCTCGGTAAAATATTCATGTGCATCAAAAACTAATTTCTTCGACCTTAATATTTTAACAAAAGTGCATGGTAAAATTGTATCAGAATCAATTGAACCAATGATATCAAACTTTTTAAAAATCAAATAAAAAAATAACCTGATTTGAAACTCCAGGTAAAACAATTTGCCTTTATTAAAGTGGCATTTTAAACGATGTTGCTGATATGGCTTAGAACTTAATTCAGTCGAATTTGGCCAAATTCTACCAATTAAAATTACATCGAATTCATCTTGTAAACTGCTACAAATGCGCTGCATTCGCTGGTCGTAATTTAAATCTGTGGTTACGCAGAATATGATGTGTTTCCGTTCCAATATAATTTTTCTGATGAATCGAGTTGCAAGATATGTTTGTCGAGCAGAATTCTGCAATAATTGCTGATTTCTTCCTGAGGATATTCCGGTATTTTTTCGATTAATTCTTCAATTCTCAATGGTTTAAGTTGCAGAATTTGTTTGATATTTCTTTCCATTTCATCTTTTTGGAAACCTTGTTTACGCTTATTATTTAAACAGATATCACAAATACCACAATCTTCTGAGTCCCATTCTTCAAAGTACTTGAGTAAAATACGGCTTCTGCATAAATAATCAGATTCTGCATACTCAATCATTTTTTGCAATTTGATAAAGTAAATTTCCTTTCGTTGTTTATAAAATGCTTTATCAAAACGAAGGTAGGATGAGCCAATTCTTTCAGTTTTAAAATTCAGTCTAACTGCCTCATTTTGTTCTTGGTAATCGAGTACTTGTTGCTGAGTTAATTTCTTTAAACTCAATCTAATTTCAGCCTCATTTCTTTTTAATTTGGTTGATATAAATTTTTCTGAAATAATCGAATACTTATCAAACAAACCACCGTAACTCCTTAATAAAATCTTGAGTAAATTATCGTACTTTTCATTTTCAACCTGGTAACGATAAATTTCCCCCGGATCCATTAGCATCATGAGTTTTGATGGTTCATAAAATGAATCACTCATGTGTAACATTTCCATTTGTTGTAAAACCGATAAAGACGCTCTTACTAAATAAGCATCGAGTTGTCTGTTTTTGCAAAAATCATCTATATCAAACAAAAAACTTCTTTCTGGATTTACACCCATAGGGATGTGTAAATAGGAACAAAGAGCATCGTAAATAATACGAATGTCTTTTTCATCCGGGAAATTTTGCAACAAACGTTTTTCCATTTGTTGAGAATCAGACGGGCCATGTAATAACAAACAATAAGCCTTGTTTCCATCACGGCCTGCCCTACCTGCTTCCTGGTAATAAGCTTCAAGACTATCGGGCATTTCAATATGTACAACAAAACGGCAATCGGGTTTATCAATTCCCATTCCGAATGCATTTGTACAAACCATTACCCTTATTTTATTATCAATCCAGGCTTGTTGACGTTTATTTCTTTCATCAAAACTTAAACCAGCATGATAAAATGATGCTGAAATTCCTTCTTTCACTAACCAATGCGAAATTTCAACTGTTTTTTTTCTGCTTCTAACATAAATCAAACCACTACCTTGAACCGACTTTAATACCTTTAAAATCTGGTTATCTTTTGATTCAGTTTTTCTAACAACATAACTTAAATTTCTTCGATAAAAACTACCCGTAATTACTTTGGCATGTTTAAAATCTAATTGTTGTTGCATATCACTAATTACTTGCTTGGTTGCAGTGGCAGTTAGTGCAAGAATTGGAACTTTTGGAAAAAACGGTCGTAATTGAGCAATTTGTCTGTATTCAGGACGAAAATCGAAACCCCACTGACTGATACAATGGGCTTCATCAACCGCAATTAAAGTTATAGGTAAATCCTGTAAATTGGCTTTAAACTGATTTGCATTTAGTCTTTCAGGAGAAACGTATAAAAACTTCACCTTTCCCTGAATACAATTTCCAAGAATATTTCTGATTTCATTTTGATGCATTCCGGCATACAAAGCATGAGCAGTGATTCCCATTTTTTGCAACCTTTCAACCTGATCTTTCATTAAAGCAACCAAAGGTGAAATTACCAGGCATAAACCATCTAAAACTAGCGCCGGAACCTGAAAACAAATTGATTTACCTCCACCTGTTGGTAATAAGGCAAGCGTATCATTTCCATCAAGAATATTTTGAATAATATCTTCTTGCAAAGGCCTGAAGGAACTATGTCCCCAGTATTGTTTTAAGACCTGAAGCGCCGAAGATTCCATTTCAGACTACAATAATTCCATCTTTAATAGTTAACATCCTATCGCTCATGGCAGCCAATTGAGGATTGTGAGTTACGATTACAAAAGTTTGTTTGAAATGTTCTCGTAAATCAAAAAACAACTGATGTAATTGTCCTGCAGAATTAGAATCCAGGTTTCCCGAAGGTTCATCTGCAAGAATTACTGCAGGTTTGTTCATCAGCGCACGAGCTACAGCCACACGTTGTTGTTCGCCACCACTTAGTTCTGAAGGTTTATGAGAAAAACGGGC
Source organism: Bacteroidia bacterium (assembly GCA_049243005.1). Classification (GTDB taxonomy): domain Bacteria; phylum Bacteroidota; class Bacteroidia; order UKL13-3; family UKL13-3; genus CAISCU01. The sequence continues at coordinate 3,470 of JBMLOK010000386.1, forward strand.
ACTTAATCCCATTAAATCTAAAAGTTCCTTAGCTCTTTTTTCTGATTCGGATTTAGAAACGCCGGCAATCCAAGCGGGCATACAAACATTTTCGATGGCACTAAATTCAGGCAGTAATTGATGAAACTGAAAAATGAAACCCACTTTTTTATTTCTGAACTCAGCGAGACTATTTCCCTTTAAACCAGCAGTTTCTGAACCATCAATTAAAAGAGAACCGGAATCTGCCGAATCTAAAGTTCCTAATATTTGTAACAAAGTAGTTTTACCGGCACCGGAAGCACCAACAATAGAAACCACTTCACCCTCATTAATTTGTAGGTTGATATCTTTTAAAACCTGCAATCCATTGTAGGATTTAACTATGTTTTTCGCAATAATCATGACTAAACTTCGGGCTGTAATATAGTATTAGTTGGGCAGAGTGTCCTATTTTTAGGCAGAAAGAATGGGATGCACACATTTAAAAAAGCTAAAACAATCTGATAATCAATATAAATCATAAAAACAGAAGAGATATTATAAACATTCATAAAACTGAATTTAAAATGCTTTCAAATCTGATTTGAAATGGTATTTTCGCAGCAAATTTTTTCGTAATGAACATTCATGAATATCAAGCCAAACAAATATTAAAATCGTTTGGCGTTGCAGTACAAGAAGGAATTGTTGCTGAATCAGCAGAACAAGCCTATGATGCCGCTTTAAAACTAAAAGACCAGTATGGCAGTGATTATGTGGTGGTTAAAGCCCAAATTCATGCAGGTGGACGTGGTAAAGGTTCAATTATTGGTAAAGAACAAAGAGGTGTTGCCGTTGCTAAAAATGCTGATAAAGCAAAAGAAATAGCAGGTAACCTAATTGGAGGTACTTTAGTTACCATTCAAACAGGACCAAAAGGTAAACTTGTTAGTAAAGTTTTGGTAGCTCAGGATGTTTACTATCCGGGACCAAATCCTACAAAAGAGTTTTACATGAGTGTAATGTTGGATCGTTCGCAAGGTAAAAACATCATTGTTTATTCTACTGAAGGTGGAATGGATATTGAGCACGTTGCTGAAACAACTCCTCATTTAATTTTCAAAGAAACAGTAGATCCTAAAGTTGGTTTACAAGGATTTCAAGCTAGAAAAATTGCGTTCAACTTAGGTTGTGAAGGTGAAGCTTTCAAACAAATGGTAAAATTTGTTAGTGCATTATATAAAGCTTACGATAATTCAGATGCTGCGATGTTTGAAATCAATCCGGTTTTAAAAACTGCTGATGATAAAATTATTGCTGTTGATGGAAAAGTAAATATCGACGATAACGCATTGTATCGCCATGCTGATTACGAAGCTATGCGTGATGTTACAGAAGAAGATCCAACTGAAGTTGAAGCCAAAGAATTTAACTTAAACTATGTTAAATTAGATGGAAACGTAGGTTGTATGGTAAACGGCGCCGGACTTGCAATGGCTACTATGGATATCATTAAACTTTCTGGTGGAGATCCTGCTAACTTCTTAGATGTAGGCGGTTCTGCAAACGCTAAAACTGTTGAAGCAGGTTTTAGAATCATCTTAAAAGATCCTAATGTAAAAGCTATTTTAATCAACATTTTTGGTGGTATCGTTCGTTGCGACCGTGTTGCTCAAGGTGTTGTTGATGCTTATAATTCAATCGGAAATATTCCTGTTCCAATTATCGTAAGATTACAAGGAACCAATGCAGAAGCTGGTAAAAAACTGATTGATGAATCAGGATTAAAAGTTTACTCTGCAATTGTTTTAAAAGAGGCTGCTGATTTGGTTCAAAAGGCCGTTTCAGGAACTATCTAATAAGAATCATAATTTTTGGAAAGAGGCGGGTACTAAGTACTTGCCTCTTTTTTTATACCTTTGTGGTATGATTATCAGTCTGCATCCGAAGAATCCAAACCCAAGAGACCTAAAAAAAGTGGTTGAAATACTACATAAGGATGGTGTAATTATTATTCCTACAGACACTATTTATGCTATGGCTTGCCGACTTGATTCTAAAAAAGGAATTGAAAAGATGTGCAGGATTTCAGGCAAAAAACCTGAAAAAGTTAACTTTTCGTTGTTGTGTTCCGACCTTTCGCACATTGCCGACTTTACCGCAGTTATAGATAAAAATGTTTTCAGGTTGATGAAAAACAATCTTCCGGGACCATTTACATTCATTTTAAATGC
>JBMLOK010000387.1:0-1466 GCA_049243005.1 Bacteroidia bacterium
GTAGAAATTAATTTTCCATCACGACCTGAGAATTTGCTGTTAAAGAAAGTATAGGATACAGTTGCATAAAAATTCTTTGTTAATTTTTGTTGGAAGAATACTTCAAAACCCAATGATTGTCCTTTGCCAGTGCTTTCAACTGCTTCATTTCCTAAAACATTAAAATCGGCTCCCTGGTTTGCAAGTGAAATTCCATCTCTCACTGAAACCGGGTAATTGCTATAATATTTTGCAAATCCTTCTAAGGTAATACGTGTATTACTTGCAGGTAAGAATTCCAATCCACCCACAATATGGTTTGAGGCAACATATTTATTGTTCTTGTTAACCAATTCACCATTGTTATTTTTAAATCCTAAGGCAGTATAAGTTGGCATTTTGAAATACCTACCTGTTGTGAAATTCAGGTTCCATTTTTCGGTTAAAGCATAACTAAATGAAACTCTTGGTGAAAGTGTTTCCAAAGGATTCATTCCATCATTGGTGAAGGTGTTCATGTCGAATCTTAATCCTGCATTGATACTCAATCTATCGTTTAGAACTTTACCTGATGTTTCAGCAAATGCACCCATTTTGAAGAATTCAACAGCAGTATTAAAGTTGATGAAAACCGGTGGTGCAATCTGATTTCCTAAACTATCATAAAATCCATTATTGATTTTTGTGAAGGTAGTATTGTTATACTTCACATATTGTAACATGCCACCATAAGCATATTTCCATTTTCCTTTAAACTGATTTATATCCAGTCTCAATTTATTTTCGATTTCCTGAGAACGGATTTTTAATGTTCTTTTTGATTCGTCATTATCCTGACCATCCTGAAATCTATCCAATGCATTATTAAACATATTTCTACTGGCAGAAAGATTATAGTAGCCATTTTTTATTCTTCTTTTTAATAAAGCTCCCATGGTATAGTTCCATTGGTTAATGTTTGGACTAGAACGAATGGCATATTCTTTATCAGGAGTAGATTCTCTTGGAACAGCGAATTTAAAATTGTCAATTGCTCCAACTCCTAAGGTAGTTAAGCTGGTTTTTTCGTTAATAGTTGTGGTTGTTTTGTATTGAAAGTCCCAATAGTTTGGTCTGATTGGAATATCTAAAGCAGTAAACAAAAACTGTAAATAACTACGGCGTGCTGATGCTAGAAAAGTAGTCTTTTTAGTCAAAGGTCCATCCATTGTTAATCCAAATTCTGAACCTGATAACCTTACGTTTCCTTGTAATCTTTCTGTGTTACCGTTTTTTTGTTTGAATGTAAATACACTTGAAAGTGGATTATCGTAACGCGCACCAAAACTACTTGAGCTCAAAGTTACATCTTCAATAAAACTCACGTTTAAAATACCTTGTGGACCACCTGAACTTCCTTGGGTAGAAAAGTGATTGATTACAGGGATTTCAATTCCATCTAAATAAAAAACATTTTCGTTTGGTGCACCACCTCTAATGATGATATC
>JBMLOK010000388.1:0-1161 GCA_049243005.1 Bacteroidia bacterium
TATTTTAAGCTTTTCAGGTTTTGATGGAAAAATACTTTTAAAACAAATATTAAATCCTTCTAAATAAAATGGGTCATTTTTTGATTTCGAGATATTATACCTGAGAGAAATTTCATCTAAAGCGGGATTTTTAAAACCAAGGAATACCCCCAATAAATTATATTTTTCATCAAGCTTTCCAATTGAGCTACCAAGACTAATTTTGTATTTTGATTTTGGATTTAAAATCTTTTTTAGATGCAGAACAGAACTAAATTTTGCTCCATATTCTATTTGTGAGAATTTTAAATAATTTTCTAGTTGTAACTGAAAGCTTGTTTCTTTATGTATTAAATTCCAAATATTGCCCGTGTTCAATACTAAGTAAGTTGGAAATAATTGTTTAGTAGAGAATGCTGGTAAATTCAAGGCCATTAAACTAAATATGATGTTTTTTGCTGAATCATTTAAAATGATGGAGCCATTAAGACCATCTGAGAATATACCAGTTCCTCCAATAGCATCTTGTCTTAGATAGTCGAAATAGCCTAAAGACAAATTATTATTAAGGAATTTGTAATTCAGACCTAAAGCTAAATTAAATTTTGGATTTAATTTAAAATTATATCCAGTTCCTAAAGAAACATTTCCAACAAATACTTTTTCAGGGAAATACATGGGATTGAACATCATTCCCCAATTCATGTTTTTAAAATTGCTTGTAAATCCGGCACGAAAAGTTTGAATCCTGTAAACATTATTCCCAAACTCTGATACATTACCTAAAAATTCATGTTTATTGGTTTTTATTCCAAAGTAAGCCGGATTGACTTCAAAGTCTGCATTTTCAATTGAATTGTAATGATAAACCTGCGCTGAAGTTCTTTTGGAACTTATAGTTAAAATTCCAATTGCTAAGTAACAAATTAGTTTATGTTTAAAATTTAAAATCATATACAAAATTGTATCTTCAGGATTTTCAAAAGTTTAATCAGAAATAAATTTAAGGTCTTTAATTCTTGATTCCAATTTTTATCCTTTAAGCATTCTATCCTCATTTTGAATTATAGTTTCATTTACAATTAAAATTACATGAGGATTTATTAAATTGAAGCGAATTAGATTAAAATTCTAAACTGAATCTTATTTTTGGAAATCAACTATATCGATATACATACACAC
>JBMLOK010000389.1:0-6832 GCA_049243005.1 Bacteroidia bacterium
GATACCTTATGAATAAGAAAAAGAAGCAATATTATTTTGAGCTCATTGATGTCATAGTTTTCATCGTTCGTTGGAGAAAACAATTGATTATCCTTTCAAGTGCAGCTGCAATACTTTCAATTATTATTTCAAGTCCGCTTGTTATAAAACCAAAATTTAAATCAACGGCAGTATTTTATCCTTCAACCAATAACTCAATTTCAAATGCATTATTGGCCGATTCAAGGGTTACACAAAAAGATCCTCTAGAATTTGGAGAGCAGGTTGCAGCTCAACAATATGTTCAAATTTTAGAATCTGATGTTTTAAAATCGAGAGTAATCAGACAGTTTAACTTGGCTGAACATTACAGAATTCCTGCTGATGACAAAGAAATTAACTTTAAGGTTGGTAAACTTTATGCCAAAAACATTTCAACCAAAAAAACTCCTTATGCTTCAATTGAGGTAAATGTTTTGGATGAAGACCCTCAAATGGCTGCTAATATTGCAAATGGTGTAGTTAGTATTTTAGATAGTGTTAAAACTGAAGTTCAAAAAAGAGTTGCTCTTCAAGCACTTGCCATCATTGAAAACGAATACAAAAGAAAAGAAGAAGAAGTAAATACCATTAAAACCCGCATGAGAGAACTAGGAGAAAAAGGTGTTTATTTTTATGAAGAACAATCAAAAGCTATTACTGAAGTAATGGGAAAAGTTGGTCCGAATGATTTCGTAATTAAACAACAAAAGGCTTTATCGATGTATGGAGCTGAATCGAAATTTCTTTATGGAACTTTAGAATTACAGGTTGAACAATTAAACGAATTAAAGAAAAAATTCGACCAGGCTAAAATCGACGTTGATGCTCGTTTAAGTAATGTTTTCATATTACAAACAGCTTCTGCAGCAGAAAGAAAAACCTATCCAATTCGTTGGATGATTGTTGTAGGTTCTATTATTGGAACCTTTGTTATGAGTTGTATTGTACTTCTTTTCATTGAAAAATTCAGAGAACAAAAAGACGCTCTCATTGCTTAATTCCATTCAAGAAAAAGAAAAAAGCAAGTGGCTCTACTTAATTGTGGGTGCCTTTTTATTGCTTAATACTTTTGCAATTGCTTTCGAATGGTACTGGTTTGCGGCCCTTCCGTTGGCTGCAGTTTTGGCCATTCTTGCTATATTAAAATTAGATTTCTTACTACTTTCAATCGTTTTTTTAGTCCCTATTTCAATCAACATTGAAGATATTGGACTAGGTTTAGGTATAAGTTTACCCGATGAACCGCTGATTATTGGCGTTTTTCTTTTGGTGATTTATAAATTTATTATCGATGGCGAATACGATTTTAGGGTTTTAAAACATCCTATTAGTATTGCGATAATGATAAATACTGCCTGGATTTTCATCACTTGTTTAACCAGTCAGGAAGTCATTGTTTCATTCAAATTTCTTCTTTCAAGATTCTGGTACATCGTTCTATTTTACTTTTTAGGAGTAGTTCTGTTTAAGAAATTTTCAAACATTTCGAACTATTTATGGGCCTATATCATCCCATTAGCTTTTGTGATTTTATTTACCTTATATAAACACAGCGACGATAATTTTTCTCAGGTAACTTCATTTGAAATCATGGCGCCATTTTATATAGCCCATGGAATTTATGCAGCAGCAGTTGCGTTTTTCATTCCATTATTTGCGCTTTATATCATATTTGGATTTAGAATGAATGCGCATATATCAATCGTAATTGTTTCTATTTTCTTGTTGATGTTATTTGGCGTTGGAGTTGCATTCTCATTTACCAGAGCGGCTTGGTTAAGTTTAGCCGGTGCTTTGGGTTTTGGTGTTTTGATGATATTCAGAGTGAGGTTATGGCAAATGTTTATTCTATTAGGAATTGGCTCTTTGTTTGTTGTTGCCAATTTTGATGATATTTTTTACCAACTTTATCAAAACAAACAAAACTCAGCTGAAGGTTTTGAAAAACATTTGGAATCAGTTTCTAATGTAAGAAACGACGTATCAAATCTTGAACGTGTAAATAGATGGATGGCTGCCATCAACATGATTAAAGAAAAGCCGATTTTGGGATTTGGACCTGGAGCATTTTCATTTACCTATGCACCTTATCAAGACCCTGAATTTAAAACGCCAATTACTACTGCATTTGGTGATCAGGGACATGCACACAGTGAATTCCTGAATCCAATGGCCGAAAGTGGTTGGTTGGGTCTACTAACATTTTTAGGTGTTTTGGTGATGGTTTTCCAAAGAGGACTCAATTTGGTTTATAAAGCAAATGATTTTAGAGTGAGAATTTTTGCCGCCGCTGTTTTACTGGGATTGGTTACTTATTTTATTCATGGTTTGCTGAACAATTACAGCGAACAAGATAAAATTGCAGTTCTTCTATGGGGCGCCTTTGCGATGATAACAGCAATGGATTTGTATCACAAAAAGGAAGTTCAGGAAAGTTTGTAGTTTGGATAATCTAAAGTTTCTTGTAAAGGAAAATAAATATCCGCATTTTATTGGGATTTATAATTTCTAAATAGCTCCGCGGCTTTAGCCCGGAGATATTTGGAAATTAATTGCAGGATTCAAACGAATCCCCTATTTCTTCACTATAGATAATTTCAAGCTAATGATATTACTCATGGCCAATAAGCCTTCGTTAAAAGCGTTTCCTAAAGCATAATCTATTGAAATACGACTTAGTTTTAGTCCTACTCCTAAACTTGGCATGGCATTTAAAGTTTCTTTGCCATCAAAATCTTTTACTCGCTGGAATTTTTGTAATCCTCCTCTTAAAAACACCAGGTTTTTGTAACCCATTTCTAATCCCAATCGAGGGTCCATATTAAACACTTTGCTGCTAATTAGCACATTTCTTTGTCCATCAGTAGTAAATTCAAAATTCAATTCAGGACGAATGCTGATTTTATTCGACATCAATTCAAAAGACCTGCTTGCTCCTAAAACCAATCGTGGTAATGTTATTTCTAATCCACCTTTAGGCAAGGTATTTCCGGTGCTAATTAATTGTTGTTTATCTGATTCACTTAAGTTGTATGTCCAGGCATTAAATGTACCTGTGATATCATAAGCTGCAACACCTAATTGGTAATTCTTATACTTATAGGTTGCTCCTAAATCAAATCCAAATCCCCAAGCACCGCCAAAATCGCCAATAACACGACGAATGACTTTCATATTGGCACCGATATTCAAATTTTCAATTCCGGTTTTAGTCGCATAAGAACCAACAAATCCGTAATCAACTGCAGAAAATTCCTTGATTAAATTATAGTTGATTTGTCCATCTTGCATTAGATACAAAGTGTTAGGAATTCCATCAATTCCAAAACGAATCATGCTTATGGCTGCTCTGCTTTTTTCGTTTAATTTGAATCCAATTGCACCATAATCGTGTTTTGCAATTCCGGCAAATTGTTCATTGTGCATCAAGCCTATCTGAAAATTATCTTCAATCCCCATTAATCCTGCAGGGTTCCAATACGTACTTGTTACATCATTTCCACTAGAAACAACAGCGCCTCCCATAGCCATTGCACGACCACCAATGCCAATTCCTAAAAATGCATTGCTATATTTTAATGTTTGGGAATTACTGTTTACAAATTGTAATGCCAGTAAAACAAAAAAGACAATTTTCTTCATTCAAAAATTTGTTTCATTTCAAAAATACGAGAATAAACTTCTCCAAACCAATTCTCTTCCAAATCTAAGACACTCTTTAATAAATCACGCCTTTCATGGAAACTAATTTCAGGAAGTCCGGCTCTCATCATGACTCTAGTTAACGAATAGCCAAATAGGTTATTATCAGTATAATTTAGAATATATCCGGCTTCTCTAAAATGATGAAACATTCTGCACAATCTTTCAGTTTCTAAAAGTCCCTGATTCTTAAAAAAGCCATCCAATTCAGAAATATCTATCAAATTCAAATCAGCATAAAATTGTTTTCCAATTCCCTGATAATGCCTGATTAAAAGCCTATCCATCATCATTTCAAACAAAATATGACCTAAAAACCACTTTCGTTCAATGTTTTTTAAATCTGCATTTGATTTAATTGCATCAATACAAATGGCAGTTCCTGTTTCGAAAAAATGTGATGAATGAAATTTTTTATCATCTTCTAAATGGGTAAAACAACCATTAAGCATATGCTCGTGGTTAATAGAAAAATCACCATTTAACTCCTTGTATTTCTTAATAGAACCTCTTGCCAAATCAGGAAGAATGAGTCCTAAATTGAAGTATGGATTACCAATTTTGTGGTGAATAAAATAATGTGATAAAAAATTCAAGTCCTGCTTTTCATGCAATTTCAGGAAAATTCTCTTGAACTCCATAAATAATTCAGCCGCCAAGCCTTATTTTCGAAACTTATTACAGAAAGAACTTTGTCATGGGTGTAAATTTTATTGAAGAACTAAAATGGAGAGGCATGTTGCACGATATCATGCCGGGAACAGAAGATGAATTAAATAAAGGTATTTGTAGCGGTTATATAGGTTTCGACCCAACAGCCGATAGTTTACATGTGGGACATTTAACCCAAATCATGACTTTAATTCATTTCCAAAAAGCCGGTCATCGTCCTTTTGCCCTAGTTGGTGGTGCAACCGGAATGGTTGGTGATCCTTCAGGAAAATCTCAGGAAAGAAACTTATTAAACGAAACTGAACTTCGCCATAACCAAAATTGTATTGAAGCGCAATTAAAAAAGTTTCTTGATTTTAATACTGGCGAAACCAGCGCGGTAATGGTTAATAATTACGATTGGTTTAAGGAATTCAGTTTTCTTGATTTTATCAGAGATGTTGGAAAACATATCACTGTTAATTATATGATGTCGAAAGACTCAGTAAAGAAAAGACTGGAAGGTGATAGTGGAATGAGTTTTACTGAATTTACTTACCAGCTTGTGCAGGGTTACGATTTTTATTACTTATGGAAAAACCACAATTGCAAAGTGCAAATGGGTGGCAGCGACCAATGGGGAAATATTGTAACAGGCTCTGAATTAATCAGAAGAAAAGATGGCGGTGAGGCTTTTGCAATTACAACCAATCTTATTAAAAAATCGGATGGGACCAAATTCGGAAAAACAGAAAGTGGTGCTGTTTGGCTTGATCCAAAAAGAACTTCACCTTATAAATTTTACCAGTTTTGGTTAAATGCAAGTGATGCTGATGCCAAAGAATGGATTAGAATTTTTACGCTTTTAACTCAGGATGAAATTGAAGCGATAGAAAAAGAACATGAAACAGCGCCTCATCTAAGAGCTTTACAAAAAGCCTTGGCTAAAGATATTACCATCAGATGTCATGGTGAAAATGCTTATGACACTGCAATTGCTGCTTCAGGTATTTTATTTGGAAACTCTACTATTGATGCTTTTAAGGAATTGGATGAAGAAACCTTCCTTGATATTTTTGATGGTGTGCCTCAGTTTGAAATTGAAAAATCTGTTTTGGATGCAGGAATTGGTCTTGTTGAATTATTAAGTGAACAAACCCAAGTATTTCCTTCAAAAGGAGAATGCAGAAAAATGTTACAAGGCGGCGGAGTTTCTTTAAACAAAGAAAAAGTTAGTGATGCCGCTGCTATTATCAATTCAGATTCTCTTATCAAAGACAAATACCTTTTCATCCAAAAAGGAAAAAAGAATTATTACCTCATTAGCATTAAATAACTATGAAAACTATAGGACCAAAAGATTTGCCATTAGCAAATTTTCATAATGCTTTATTAACTGCAGTTGCTCCAAGACCTATTTGTTTTGCGAGTACCGTTGATAAAGATGGTAACATGAATTTATCACCTTTTAGTTTTTTTAATGTTTTTGGATCCAATCCTGTTACATTTATTTTTTCACCAGCCCGTCGTGTAAGAGACAATAGCATTAAACATACTTTGGAAAACATCATGGAAACCAAAGAAGTAGTAATTAATGTAGTGAATTATGCAATGGTTCAACAAATGAATCTGTCTAGTTGCGAATACCCAAAAGGAGTAAATGAATTTACCAAAGCTGGATTTACACCTTTAGCATCACAAATGGTAAAACCGTTTAGAGTTGCTGAAAGTCCGGTACAATTTGAATGTAAAGTTCGTGATATCATTGAAACCGGAAATGAAGGTGGTGCAGGAAATTTAATCATAGCAGAAATGTTGTTGATGCATATTCGTCCTGAAGTTTTAACAGCAGATGGAAGAATTGATCAGCAAAAAATTGATTTGGTTGGACGCCTTGGAAGTGATTGGTATGTGCGTGCAAGTGGAAATGCTTTATTTGAAGTTCAGAAGCCTGCAAAAAATCTTGGTATAGGAATTGATACACTTCCGGAGTCAATAAAACACAGCAAAATTCTAAGTGGAAACGATTTAGGACAGTTAGGAAATATTGAACAATATCCGGATGATGACAGCATTCAGATTTTTAAAAGAATGAACAAAACCCTTGCCGGTATTCATTCTTCAGCTATCGACAAAGCTGATTTGAACAATAAACTTCATCAGTTTGCACACCAATTATTGGAAACAAATCAGGTGGAAGATGCATGGAAAGTGCTATTAAGTTAGGGCTTGTATCAAAAAAGAAACAATGTGTTCAAAATAATGCACACTATTCGCATTAAATGGTAGTCTAGAAGCTTAAAAAAACTTTTAAACAACTAAAAAACAAAGCTTTACAAAATTAAAACAAGCTTAAAATGAACTTTGGCACAGTTATTATACTATAAGTAATATCTAAAATTCATTTTGCTTTATTATATAGCCCAATCAACTAGCCATTGATTGGGTTTTTTCTTTT
>JBMLOK010000390.1:0-16726 GCA_049243005.1 Bacteroidia bacterium
TGTAATAAAAATAGCTATCCTAATTCGGTCGGAATATTAAGAAAATTATTAACATTATCGTAATTTTGCATACTTTTTTATGTAAAGTGTGTATGGCTAAAAAGAGAGTTCTTTACATCTCCTCGGAGATGACACCTTTCCTGAAAGTGAGTAGTGTTGGAGAATTGGCAAGAGTTTTGCCACAAGCAACTCAGGAAAAAGACAATGAAATTAGGGTATTAATGCCAAGATTTGGTTGTATCAATGAAAGAAGAAATCGATTGCATGAGGTAGTACGGTTAAGTGGAATTAACATTACTATAGACGACAACGATAATCCTCTCACAATTAAGGTAGCTTCCTTACCGGAAGCAAAAATGCAAGTCTACTTTCTCGATAATGAAGATTATTTCCACCGTAAACATGTATATACGGATGAAAACAATACTTTTTTTGGAGATAATGATGAAAGAACAATTTTCTTTTGCAAAGGAGCTTTAGAAACGGTTAAAAAACTTGGTTGGCAGCCTGATATTATTCATTGCCAAGGCTGGATGACAAGTTTAATTCCACTTTATTTGAAAACTTTATACAAAGATGAACCTGTTTTTCGTTTAGCGAAAGTGGTTTATTCGGTGTTTGAAAATCAATTTGAAGAAAAATTTGGAAAAGAATTTGCCAGAAAGGCAAGTTTAAATTCAATCGACAATAAACAAGTTTCGTCATTGGCTAATGCCAGTTGTTCAGATTTGTATATGTCGGGTATTGAACACGCTGATGCTATTGTTAAAGCCAGCACTGAAATTGACCCAGCGGTAACTAAATTTATTAAAAAATTAAAAGGGAAACCCATCATTGAACATCCTGAAGCAGGTGACAATGTAGATATCTATATTGATTTATATGACTCATTGCTTCAGCGACAAAACTAAATTATTATTATTCGTTTTATTCGTTTCAATTGGAATCAGCTCCTGTAAAAAGGACCTGGATTCAATTGGATCGGGATTGATTGGTGTTAGAAATGGTTTCAAAACTGATTTCGACACAACTATGGATTTAGTGGCTTATACAGTTAAAATGGATACTGTAAAAACCAATAATTTTAGTGTTTATGCATTAGGAAAAATCCAAGACCCTCTTTTAGGTACAACTCAAGCGGATTTAGTTTTTCAATATGATTTACCTTCCAACTCATTTAGCTGGGAAGGTGCAACAAAACTTGATTCTGCTATTTTACAATTACGTTTTAGAGATTTAGATGCACTTTATGGTGATCCCGAGCAAATTCATACTCTGAAAGTATATCAGTTAGATGAAAGTCTTAGTGTAGATTCAAGCTATTATTCTAACAGGAAGTACCTCACAAAATCAAATGAAGTTGGTTCGTGGACAGGAAAATTCAATCTCAAAGATACGCTCAAAGTAAAATTAGGCTCTGAAACTTTCATTCTACCTCCTCATATCAGAATAAAAATGAACTCTGTATATGAAGATTTACTTTTTGGTGGAGAAACAAGAGGAGATTTTGCAAGTACAACCACATTCAAAAACGCATTCAAAGGTTTTGTTGTAGTTGATGAAACAAATTTAGCTGGAGGAACTGGTGCCGTTTCTTATATCAGATTAAGTTCTGATATTACTGCATTAACTGCTTATTATAAAGATTCATTGGCTGCTGATTTTCCTGTGATTCCTGGAAATGAAGTTAGTGCCAATAAAATTAGTTTTGTTAACAGACCATCAAATTTAATTCAGGAACCATTTAAAGGATTTCATAGAGATTCTCTTTTCGTTCAAGGATTAGCAGGAACTAAAATTAGAATTGAACTTCCAAACAGCTTTTTTCAAAACAATCAAAACAAGGCAGTAAATGGAGCTGAAATTGTTTTTAGTGTTTTAGAAGGAACAGACAATTCACCATTTACCCTTCCAACAAAATTACAACTAGTTGGGTCTGACTCTTTAGGAGGAAATATTTTCATAAAAGATTTAGCTTTTGAGAGCTCATCATATTACGGTGGAGGCTACAATTCAAGTTATAAGCAATATCGATTTAATATTGCACGACATATGCAATACTTATTAAATGAGTATAAAGCAAACAGAAATGTGAATTACGGGTTATATTTATTAGTACCTGTCGATAATCCTTTTACAGCTGCGCGAGTGGTTTTAGATTCTCGTAAAAACTTAGGGAAAATTAGACTGAAACTTACAACAACCTCTGTAAAATAAGAATTAAGTGATTATTGAATTACAACAAAATATTAAACCTGATACACTTCATCAGTTAAAAGCGCTATTAACTATTAACCAAGTAGCATTTAGCCATGTAGAAAAGCAAAATATTATCGTTGCTCCAAAAATTTCGAATAAATCAGTTTTATCCGGAATTGATGGCATTGAAAAGGTAATAGAAATCGATACTCCTTACCAGCTTTCTTCAAACCAATTTAAAAAAGAAACTCACTTTTTAGTAAATGGTACTTCAGTTGGTAACAATTTTATTAATCTGATTGCTGGCCCATGCAGTGTTGAAACCGAAGAGCAAATTTATTCCACTGCTGAATTTTTAGCTAAAAACGGAATAAAATTCATGCGTGGAGGTGCTTATAAACCAAGAACCTCACCTTATGCTTTTAGAGGTTTAGGTTTAGATGGATTAAAGATTTTAAGAAAAGCTGCTGATGAATATAAACTGAATGTAGTTACCGAATTAATGGATTTAAGTCTATTAGACCAAATTATGGAATATTCGGATATCATTCAGATTGGTAGTAGAAATATGAGTAATTTCTATTTATTAGCCGAATTAGGGAAAATTGAAAAACCAATTATGCTAAAAAGAGGAATGTCGGCCAGATTATCTGAATGGCTTTTAGCGGCTGATTATATTCTTTCGGGTGGTAATGAAAAAGTAATTCTTTGTGAAAGAGGAATTAGAAGCTTTGACCCTGAAGTAAGAAATACAATGGATGTTGCAGCAATTCCTATGATTCAGGATTTAAGTCATTTACCAATCATTGCAGATCCTAGTCATGGAACAGGAATGGCAAAATTCGTTCATCCGCTATCATTAGCAAGTTTAGTAGCTGGTGCAAATGGATTAATGATTGAAATTCACCCTGATCCTAAAAAATCACTTTCTGATGCACAACAGGCTATGACATTTGCTGATTTTGAAATTTTAGTTCAGGAAATCAGAAAATTGGAACCCGCCATTAACAAACCCATAGACGCCACTTACGAAGAGGCATAATTTATTAATACAAATCCTTTAATTTTGTTTTTATATGTGTGGAATAGTAGCTTACATCGGGCACAGAGATGCCTGTCCAATAGTTTTAAAAGGATTAAAACGCCTAGAATACCGCGGTTATGATAGCGCGGGTGTAGCTTTACTCGACGGTAGCAAAGAAATGAAGGTTTACAAAAAAACCGGAAAAGTTGCTGACCTTGAAAACGAGATAGGCTCAAGAGATACTTCAGCATTTACAGGTATGGGTCATACCAGATGGGCAACCCATGGTGCGCCAAATGACGTAAATGCACATCCTCATCTTTCAGGTGATGGTGAATTTGCAATCATTCATAATGGTATCATTGAGAATTATGGCGCTTTAAAAGAAATGTTAAAGAAAAGAGGCCATGAATTCAAAAGTGAAACTGATACTGAAGTCCTTATTCATTTAATTGAAGAAGTTTATAAGAATAATCCAGTAACTTTTGAAGAGGCTGTTAGAATGTCTCTTACTCAGGTTGTTGGTGCTTATGCAATTGTAATTCTTTCTAAAAAAGACCCTAATTATCTTATTGGTGCCAAAAAAGGAAGTCCAATGGTAATCGGTATTGGTGAAAATGAACATTTCATTGCATCAGATGCAACACCAATTGTTGAATATACAAGAAATGTAGTTTATTTAAACGATGGTGAAATTGCCATTATTGAAGGTAGTGAATTAACAATCAAAACCGTAGATAATACAATTAAACCTCCTTATATCACTGCAATTGAGTTTAACCTTGAAAATATTGAAAAAGGCGGTTACGAGCATTTCATGTTGAAAGAAATCTACGAACAACCTAGAAGTATCATGGATTCTTTCAGAGGTAGAATTCACCTTCCTGATGCCAGAATTACCATGGCAGGTATAGACAAATACGAAGATAAAATTAAAAATATCCAAAGAATCGTAATCCTTGGTTGCGGAACATCATGGCATGCAGGTTTAGTTGGAGAATATTTATTTGAAGATTTAGCTCGTATTCCAGTTGAAGTAGAATATGCATCTGAATTCAGATATAGAAATCCTGTAATTGGAGAAAACGATTTTGTAATCGCTATTTCTCAATCAGGTGAAACAGCGGATACTTTAGCAGCAATCGAATTAGCAAAATCAAAAGGTGCTACTATTTTCGGTGTTTGTAATGTTGTTGGTTCAAGTATTCCAAGAACAACAGATGCAGGTGCATATACACATGCCGGACCTGAAATTGGGGTAGCTTCTACTAAAGCATTTACAGCCCAAGTTACAGCATTAATTTTGATGGCTTTATCGATGGCTCAGAAAAAAGGAACTATTTCAACTCAAAGATTAAGAGAAATCTTAAACGAAATGGAAACTGTTCCTGAAAAAATTGAAAGAGTATTAAAAACAGATAACCAAATAAAAGAACTTGCAGCTACTTATAAAGATGCAAAAAACTTCTTGTATTTAGGTAGAGGTTATGGATTCCCTGTTGCCTTAGAAGGTGCATTGAAATTAAAAGAGATTTCATACATCCATGCGGAAGGATATCCTGCTGCTGAAATGAAACATGGACCTATTGCATTGATAGATGAAGAAATGCCAGTTGTTATTATTGCAACTCAGCATAGTAATTATGAAAAAGTAGTTAGTAATATTCAAGAAGTAAAAGCCCGTAAAGGAAAAATTATTGTAATTGCTACTGAAGGTGATACTCATATCAAAGAAATGGCAGATCATGTAATTTATATTCCTGCTTGTGAAGAAGTGATGCTTCCTTTAATTGCAACTATTCCATTACAATTACTTTCATACCACATTGCAGTGCTTAGAGAGTGTAATGTAGATCAACCTAGAAACTTAGCTAAGAGCGTAACGGTTGAATAAATTTAAACAACATAAAAAAAGCCATCGAAATCGATGGCTTTTTTTATGTACTTATTCTAAATCAGAATAAGTAGAAACAAAATTCTCTAATTCTAAAAGAACTCAGCTTTATTAAGAGAAATCTACGCTATAAATTGTTTTAACAGGTATTCTCAATCCAGATTTCAGAATAACCATGTCATTTTCATGATTATAAACAAAAGCCTGAAATTTATACAAATCACCATTAATATCCTTTAGAGTAATAAAAACCTTGATTTTAGGATGTGTAGAAAATACCCCGGCCTTATCAATATTGGTACTTCTTGTTCTTAAATCTTCACCTTTAGTTAATACATCAGTTTCACTAAATTGAAGCTTCTTTAAATCATCTTCCTGCGAAACATTTAATATCCTAAAATTTCCTAATGCATAATTATTCATGCATCAAAGTTAAATAAAAAGGGGCCTTTTTAGGCCCCTTTAAAATTATTCTACAAAAATATAATTACTTTCTCTGTAACCCTTTTCGTTTTTATACCAATCAGGGAAATATTTACCACCACTTTGCGCCCATTGTGCAAAATGTAAATATACCTGGGTTATATCGGTAATTTCTTTTTTGTCAAAAGTTTTTAATTCAGCGCAATACTCAAACTTTTCTGGAACTAAAATTGCCCATGGTAAACCAGCTTTTGTCAAATAATTATTTTCTCCATCATTTGAATTATCATCTGCATAACCAAAAAGCTTTTTATCTGCATAACTTGTAACTGATTTACCTGGAAGGTGAATTTCATAAGCTCTGCCCTTATCTTTTTCATTAACCCAAATAAAAGGATCAAACTCTCCAATTACAATAGATTCTAAACTAACTGGTTCTTTTAAAGTAATATTTACATTGTATGAAACCGGTTTTGCTTTTGCTTGAGTTGGCACGGTATTCCAGGCACCTAATTCAGCCTTAGAATCAGTAAATATTGTAAATACAGCAGTTTCATTTTTCTCTTCTAATTTTGCTCCATTAACCGATTCAATATTGCTCGCTTTAATTGGAAAATTATGACAAAAAGCGATTGCCTGACTACCACCAGAAGCTCTTAAAACATATTCTGCTTCAATTCTGATTACTTCATTTTTTGGATTGGTAATCATGTTATATCTAAAATCAACTACACAATCATTCAAATCATAATCACCCTTGCTTGGCCACAAATCCTCATAAGCAACTGTTACAAAACCCGATTCATTTGGGTAATAGTTGTTAAATGCACGACTTTTATCCTCAGGATATTCATCCAATTCATCTTCAACACCATCTTCATCACTATCTTTAGATTTTGGCTCTTCGCCATTACCATCTTTGATACATTCAGATTTAGCTATATAAGTTTTACAATCTTGAGTAACTGTATTTGAAATTGTGCCCCAATTTGTTTCAATTCCTGATGGATCACAGAATGAAAAATTACCGTTGAACTTTCCACCACCATTAATAGTTGTATTACCTTCAGCCTTTAAAAATGATGTAGTTCCTGAACCTGCAATAATATTATTCACCATTAAATCTTTGGTGTAAAGTACTGCAGCATCATTTAAATTTAAAACTCCACCACCATTAATTGTAGTAGTATTAGAAACAATAATTTCACCGCTATTATTATTAATTAAATTATTCAAAGTAAAGTCTCTACCTACCTTAATATAACAATTGTTTATGGTATTAGCGCCTCCATTTAAACTAAAAGATCTTCCAATTTCTAAAGAACCATTATTAGTGAAATTTTTATTATTATTAATATCGCCATCAACTTTTAATTCACCATCATTCACAAAATTACTTGCACCATTAATATTTAAGTCTCCTCCAATTTCGAGTTTACTATAATTATTAACTATACCATTTGGACTGAAATTTCCTTTGATTTTGGTAGATGCACTCCAGTTCTTAAATACAGTAGTAGAAGTATTTAAATTAAAATTATCTATTTCTACCTCTGCTGAAGTTGATATCAATAAAACACCATCATTATTAATACTAATATTACTTATTGCAGCTCTACCACAAATTCTTACGGTTCCTCTATTTATATTTATATTCCCGCTGAAGCTTCCACTTATACAAACCACATCACTACTGTTATTTAAATTTAGATTCTGATTGCTACCAGAAGCAGTTGAAGTACAACCTACAGAACAATTTGGTGCAACAGGAATTGACTTATAAAGCTTTTTACCAGATTTCTGCAATGCCCCAATATTTAGAGAAGCACTATTTCCGGTGCTTGAAATAATATAACTAGCACTTGAACCATTTGGTGATTTTACAACTGCATATATAGTTTCGGTTGCTGTTGCAATGGTTATCTTTATATTTAATGGTGATTCCTTTTTTAATAAGTAATTACCATATAAACGACCTTCCCCTCTTGGGTTTCCATCGTATAAGGAAACCAATCTGGTTTCTCCGGCCGACATTGTAATATCCGGGTTAACTGTTAGATTTAATTGCTTATAACTAGCAAATTTAAAACCCTTTGGAATTATCATTTCATGAATTGACTTCACGTTTTTTTCCAAATCTGCGGTTTTGGCAGATTCACTCGGAACCAAATTTTTCTTACATGAAGCCATAATCAATAATGATAAGGCTGCAAGCATGAAGATATTTTTCATATTCTTTTGATTAATTTTTATTTCTATAGCACTCACAAAGGTAAGCAAGAACCAAACCATAAAATTTTAATTAGTCCTAACTATTTAAATAATTAAGCATTATTTTGAAGACAAGTATTTTTAAGTTTAAAAAATGTATTATTAATAGCAGTATAAAATGATAAATTGCTTTATTAAATTTTTCAACTTCCATTAAAAATTGACATATCAACAATGTTACAATATTCTTCACTTCCATTTTTGGGAAATCTGGTATTAAAATTTTCAAATTGAAACTGACTAAAAAACGACTTATCAACACAATAAGCTGTTTTTGTGATATTTAAATATTTGGTATAAACATTGAGATTTGCAAGAAACACATATTATCAAATAAATAAGAAATGTTAAAGGGATTATTCAATAGGTTATACAGGTTAAACATTGGCACAAGAACAGCTATGAGCTTTCTTGCTGTTGTGTTAGCCTCATTAATCTTCTCTTTAGCTGCACTACTTTTATTAGAATATAGTAAAAAGATAGATACTAAAATCTCTGATAAATACCGACCAGTAATTTCAGCATTAAAAGATTACCAAACCCAGATTGAAACCACAATTTTATTAAGTTCTGATATTTCATCTCAATACAATGAAAAGAAAAGACGAACATTAAAAAAACAATTGGATAGAACCTATAACGAGAAAAAGCTAACTGTTATTGGTATGAGTCAGGAAGCCTCATTGGAAGAAATCAGGAAAAATGTTGTTGATATTGATAAAGAATACCAAAAGATTGCAACCAAGGAAAGAGAAATCTTAAACTTAATGTTGAACAAACAGGATTATGAAAATCCTGAAAAATTGATAAGGGCAAGGCAAATAAATGATGAAATAGAGGCCTTATTTAACACTCTTTCTACCAAACTTGAAGAAACAAGTATGGAGGCGATATACATATTTCGCCAATTAGAAACACAGAAATATGCTAGTTACAGGACATTATCATATTTATTAGTAATAATGATTGTTCTGATTATAGCAGTAAGTATATTTTCAATTTATATAACTAATGTTACTGTTATTAAACCAATCAAAGAAATCAGTGCAATTTTAGATGAGTTAAGCGAAGGTAAAATTATTAGTTTTCAATCGGGTGTATACAGAAATGATGAAGTTGGAACAATGATTGAATCTGCTAAAAAAGTGGTAGATGGTTTTAAAACAAAAACAGATGTTGCAAATGCTATTGGTAAAGGAAATTATCAAATAAATATCCCACAATTAAGTAGACATGATAAACTAGGTAAGGCCTTATTAGAAATGAGAAATAACCTGGTTAAATCAAAAGAAACAGAAATAAAAAATCGTTTGGAATTAGAAGAGTATACAATTAATCTGGAAAAGAAAAACAAAGAACTGGATCAATTTGCATACATCGCATCACACGATTTAAAAAGTCCATTAAGAGGAATTAACAACCTGACAGAATGGATACAGGAAGATTTAGGTGATGAATTGAAAGGTGAATCTTTAAACTATTTTAACCTCTTAAAAGGAAGAGTGCATAGAATGGAGGCATTGATTAACTCGCTTTCAAAATATGCAAGAGCAGGTAAAACGCCAATCGATCAAGAAAAATTATCGAGCCTAGAAATTGTTATAAATGTTTTAAAAAGATTAAATCCAGGGCCGAATGTGGCGGTTTATTTTGATGAAAAACTACCTTTAATTGATGGAAACAAAAAGGATCTGGAGGAGGTGTTTTTAACCTTCATTTCAAATGCTATCAACCATAATACTAGTGCTGAAAAATTAGTAAATATTACTTTTCAGGAGAAGCTCAAGATTTTTGAATTTTGCATTGCAGATAATGGACCCGGCATAGACAAAGAATTCCACCAAAAAATATTCACCATTTTCCAAACTTTAGATAGAAGAGATGCTGTAGAAAATGTAGGTGCCGGCTTAGCAATTGTTAAGAAAATTGTTGAAGAGTATGATGGTAAAATTTGGATAGAATCAGAAAAAGGAAAAGGCTCAAAATTCTATTTTAGTTGGCCCAAATACCAAACTGCCCAAGAAGATTAATATCTACCATACTTAGGACAAAGACATGTCCATTTTTAATAAATTATATTTATAAACAATACTGCTACTAAAGTTTGTAAGCAATAAAAACAAAATTAAGAGCATTAGCCCTAATAAATTCAAAAGGTAAAGTGTTTTAAAACTTACTTACAAATAGAATTTACTACTAACTATCCAACTAACACACCCTGTTGATGTAATTTTTTCAATCTTTGTAAAAATATTTGTAACCTTTGCTGTAGAATTAATATATTGTACCTAACAACATGGGAGACAAAATTGTGAATATTTTATTAGTAGAGGACGATGAAGTAGATGTAATGAACGTTAAGCGTGCATTCAAAAAGAACAATGTTACAAATCCGTTATTTGTTTGTAACAATGGATTAGAGGCGCTTGAATTCTTGAGAGGTCAACATCCTGATTCTCCATCTGAAATACCAAAAATCATTTTGTTAGACTTAAATATGCCTAAAATGGGTGGTATTGAATTCCTAAGAGAAGTAAGAAAAAATGATGAATTAAAAAACATCAGTGTCTTTGTCATGACAACATCTAATGAAGACAGAGATAAAGTTGATGCCTATAATTTAAATGTGGCTGGTTACATTCTCAAACCTTTGAGCATGGAGAGGTTTATTGAAGCTGTTTCTACACTAAATAATTATTGGAAACTTTGTGAGTTTCCTGAATAAGATTAAACAAAATGGCAGAAGCCGAAAACAATCATTCTTATAAATTACTTCTAATAGAGGACGATGATGTTGACATCATGACGTTTCAAAGAGCTATTAGAAAAGCTGAATTAAACCATACTCTTAGCGTTTGTAAAAATGCAAATGAAGCTCTTGAAACTGTCTCTGCTGATTCCTTTGACTGCATATTTTTAGATTACCAACTACCAGGTGTAGACGGACTCCAACTACTCATGAAAATGAGAGATATGAATGTTCGCACTCCTGTTGCAGTTATGACATCACAAGGTGATGAAAAGATTGCAGTTCAAATGATTAAAAATGGTGCTTTTGACTATTTTACCAAAGCTGAAATTAATACTGATAAAATATCAAAGGTTGTTATTACAGCTATAAGATTAAGTGATAGTGAAAGGCAAAGAGAGAAGGCTGAAAGAGAAATTATAGAAAACAACAATAGGTTAAATGCCATCCTTGAAAGCACAAGAAACTTAATATATGCTGTTGATATCAAACTTAATTTAATTTCATTTAATTCTTCTTTTAAAGAGAATATTGAGCATCTACTAAAAACCTACGGAATTGTTAAAAGTGATATAAACTTAAATGATCTTCCTATATCATTAGACAGAAAGGACAAAATGATTGGGAATATAAATAGGTGTTTAAAAGGCGAACAATTCCAGGCACTTGAACAAGTAAGTTTTAGCAATTCCAGAGTAGATACGCCTTGGTATGAGACTACTTACAATCCAATTATAAATTCGAATGGTGAAGTAACAGGAGCAGCTATTTATTCTCAAGATGTAACTGAAAATAAAAAATTCGAACACGAATTACTTCAGGCTAAAAATGATGCCATAGCAGCAGCCAATGCAAAATCTGAATTTCTCTCAAATATGAGTCATGAAATCAGAACACCAATGAATGCTATTATTGGCTTAAGTGAGTTATTGTTAGAAGAAGGTTTTACCGGGACAACATTAGAAAATTTAAAATCAATAAAATACTCTGCCGACAATCTATTAGTAATCATAAATGATATTCTTGATTTCTCAAAAATAGAAGCAGGAAAAATAACTTTTGAATCAATTGATTTTGACTTGAGACATAGAATGAATGAACTTAAACGAACATTCGATCACAGAGCTCATGAAAAAGGTTTAGAGTTCAATGTAAATGTTGAATCAAACGTACCTCCAGCCTTAAAAGGAGATCCATACAGATTAAACCAGATTTTATTTAATCTAGTGGGAAATGCATTAAAATTCACTTCCCACGGACAAGTAGATGTTACCGTAAAAATTGAATTACAGACAAATACTCATATCAATTTAAGGTTTGATGTTACCGATTCAGGTATAGGAATTCCACAAGACAAACAGGATAAAATATTTGAAAGTTTTACTCAAGCCAATACTGATACAACCAGAAAGTATGGAGGAACCGGATTAGGCTTAGCAATTACTAAAAACCTGACTCAATTACAAGGTGGTGAAATAAGTATATCTAGTGAGGTAGGAAAAGGAACTACATTTTCAGTAGTAATTCCATATCAAATTGGAGAAAAACAAGTTGTTGAAGATAGAGACAAACAATACGCTGAAGAAGTTCAGGATTTATCAAAAATCAATATTCTGTTAGTTGAAGATAATCTCATGAATCAATTTGTTGCTAAACAATTCTTCAAAAAATGGAACAATGAAGTTGCAATTGCAAATAATGGCGCAGAAGCAATAAAAATTCTTAGTGAGAGAGCAGATATTGATCTGGTATTAATGGATTTACAAATGCCGGAAATGAGTGGTTTCCAAGCAGCTGAAATAATAAGAGCAGAGAAATCAATGGTAAAAAATGCAGCAGTTCCCATAATTGCACTTTCTGCTGATGCCTTTTTAGAAACTAGAAGAAAGGTTCTTGAAGCAGGAATGGATGATTTTGTAACCAAACCATTTAAACCTGAAGAACTTTATCAAAAAATAATTAAATACACGCTAGGCAAAGCAACATCATGAGTATATTCTACAAAAAAGAAGAAATATCAATTGAAGCCTTAAATAAAAGATGTGAGAATACTTTAAGCCATTGGATTGGTATAGAATTTACAACTCTTACAGAAAACTCACTTATTGCTAAAATGCCAGTAGACCATAGAACAGTGCAACCATTAGGTGTAGTTAATGGCGGAGCCTATTGTACACTTGCAGAAACAGTTGGAAGTATGGCTGCAAATTTGTGTTTAGACAGAGAACGATTTGTTGCACTGGGATTAGACATCAATGCAAATCACATTAGACCAGCTGGCAAAGGATTTGTTACTGGTGAAGCAAAACCTATTCACATAGGAAAAACAACACAAGTCTGGGAAATCAAAATGACGGATGATGATGGTAAACTATGTTCCATTAGCCGTTTAACTATGGCCGTTATTCCATCAGAAAGAAAGTAATGGCTTTTGTAATTTTTAAATTACCATTTTCGGAAGAAATTATATATTGGAATGGTGTCATAACTTCTGAAGAAAAGGATATTGAAATAGACAATAATAAAAAATTCTTATTAGGTAGATTCAATAGGGGAAGTATGGTTCTAAATTTAATAGTTCAAGAGGAAAAACTAAATGAACAAATCCCTTATGAAAAATTAAAATTTCACTATCAGAATAAAGAAATAAAGAATCTAAATAAAGAAGAATTCTGTCAATTAATAACTGAGGCTATTTCATGCATGGACAATTCAGAAACACTAAAAAAAATAGTGTTATCAAGAGCTGAAACATCAAACACAAGAATCAACATTATTGAATCATTTAAAAGCCTTTGTTCAAAATATCCAAATGCGTTTGTTCATTTATTAAGTTCAGAAACAACAGGAACCTGGTTAGGTGCGAGTCCTGAAAAATTCATTGAAATTAATAATAATGAACTATCTACTGTAGCGCTAGCAGGCACGCTATTTGCAGGTCAAGAGGAATGGACTAAAAAAGAAATAATAGAGCAAAACTGGGTTGAAGTTCATATTGAAAATACAATGAAAGAACTTGGTATTAATGTTTCCAAAACAGGCCCTGATTCTCTTGAAATAGGAAATTTAAAACATCTGATTACAAAATATACATCAAAAGTTGATTCACAAATTAATATCAACAATGTAATAGATAAATTAAATCCAACATCCGCAGTTGGAGGAATTCCAACTGGTGAATCAACAAGCTACATTAATAAAAATGAGAATTACAATCGGGAATTCTACAGCGGAATAATTGGTCCATACTTTAATAAAAACAAAATTCAACTCTTTGTTAACCTCAGGTGCTTACAAATAAATAATGATGGAATAACTCAATATGCAGGAGCGGGAATTACAAACCAATCTATCCCTGAAAAAGAATGGGAAGAAACAAAAAACAAAATTGAAATGACAAGAGGCTTTCTAGTTAAACTTAATGATTATTAGCAGTTAATAGAAAATTATTAAGGGGCATAATTAATTTAGAATACTCTACAACCAAATCTTTTAATTGATCAGAGGAAATATCAATTTCTGAAAACTTCTTTTCAGCAATAAAACTCTTTAGTTTAATAAATTTTATCATTTCATTATCTGCCTCATAACCCTTAGGAGGCCTACTTAAAGTATCGCCAGTAATACCACCAAAAACTTTAATGAAGGTCTTAGATTCAACAATTTTCTTAAAATCATTTGAGTTATAGTCAATTTCCTGCCTAATCGATTGAAGAATTGCTGGAGGTGGAAGATAGGTACCGCCAGCAAAAAAGGTATTCTCAGGTTCCAAATGCAGGTACATTCCACAAAAAAAATCCTTTGAACCTGAAAGATTTAAATTCATTCCAAAATTGGTTTTATATGGATCCTTATTTTTAGAGAATCTAATATCTCTGTTGATTCTAAAAATACATTTGGAAGGATTCATAGCAGAAAACCTGTCGTCAATTTTACCCAACTCAATTAGGACTTCAGAAATAAATAATAAAAATTCTTCTCTAAGTAATTGATATTCTTTACGATTTGCATCAAACCAATCCTTTGAATTATGAGTTTTCAAATCACTTAAAAACTGAAATAAAGCAGGTATCCTCATAAAAATTAAACTTATGCCATCAAAGTTAATGATTTTGGTATTTTTGCAATACTTAGAAAATTGTAAATTATGTTTGACAGAGAGAGACCAAGTTTTGAGGATAGTAACAATGTAACTGTAAAAAGATGCTTTTTTGCTTATGAATATGCTTCGGAGTATGTAAAAAATAAAATAACTGCAGATATAGGTTGTGCAGATGGGTATGGAACACAATTTTTAGCTGATTATAGCAACAAAACAACTGGAGTTGATTACAGCGCCGAAACAGTAAAAATTGCAAACGAAAAGCACAAAAACAAAACAAATCTGAACTTCATTTCATCAAGTGTACCTCCACTCCCATTTGAAGATAACAGTTTGGAAGTTATAACAGCATTTCAGTTTATTGAACACATTGAAGATAGATTAGGATTCATTAAAGAAGTAAAAAGGGTTTTAAAACCTGGCGGAACATTTCTATGTTCAACACCCAATATTAAAATGAGCATCGCAAGAAATCCGTTTCATGTGCATGAATACACTTTCGATGAAATGAAAAAAGAAGCAGGAAGTGTTTTTGATAAAATAGAACTTTACGGGGTTCAAGGAAATGATAAAGTGAACAAATACTATGAAGACAATGCCAAGTGGGCTAAAAAAATCCTAAAATTAGACCCTTTAGGAATACATAAAATACTTCCGGCATCATGGTTAGTTATTCCATACAACTGGCTTACTAGTTTAATGAGAAAAAATCTAAAGGAAACAAATAGTACAACCCTAGAAATAAAGACGAGTGACTTTTTCTTAACTCAGAATGATTTAGACCAAACATGGGATATATTCCTAAAAGCAAGTAAGTAAAATAAAGCATTTTATAAAAAAAGAGGCTGTCTCAATATGTGAGTCAGCCTCTTTTTTTTGCTTAAGAAACTAGAAAGAACCCTAACTCAGATCAAAAGGGTTTAATTATATAGACAAGCCATAATGATATTTTAGTATTGAAGCGAATTCAAGAAAAGATAAAAACTGCTACCTTCAATAATAAAAAAAAGGGGCGGCCGAGGCCACCCCTTTTCATATAAGGATTAAATAAGACTAGTTAGTTTTAGTAACCTTAGTTGTTTTGCTTAAGCCATTTACAGAAACCTTAACGAAGTAAACTCCATTAGATAAGCTTCCTAAATTCTTAATTTCATGGTAGTTATTACCAGATTTTACATTAACAACTTCAGAGCTAATAACTCTTCCTTGCATATCAACCACATTAACTGTAGCAGGTGTATTTGAAGAAGCTTCAATACTTACACCAACTGAAGATACAAATGGATTAGGGTAAACTTTTACATCATCACCTAAAACATCATCTTCTGAAACAACAGCTATATTAGAATAACTGAATTGACCATCAAAATCAATTTGTCTCAATCTGTAGTAAACAGTAGTCATACCAGTTTTAGCAAAAGCTGAATAATCAACTGAAGCATATTTAAGAGTTACTTTACTGTTACCAGCACCATTCACAAATTCACCAATTTGTTCAAAATTCTCACCATCTAAACTACGTTCAACAAAGAAACCTTTATTGTTGATTTCTGATGCTGTAGCCCAATCAAGGTTTACATCACCATTTACGTTTTTAGCACTGAAATAAATCAAACTAACTGGTAATGGATTGATAGTTGTATCACCACCAACTGCGAATTGACCATACTGAGTCATATTAGTACGACTTAGAATTGGAGCAGAATTAGAACCAATTGTAGTTGCATGTGTACCATTCAAGTTCCAAGCAGAAGTAGTACCAGCTCTACGTAACATAATTAAACTACCAAAGCTATTAACACCTGTAAATCCTGTAGCATTAATTGTTGCGGTATATTCACCACCACTAATACCATTTGGAGTTAATGTCCAATAACCATTGATACCAGCACGATTTGCAGTAACAACAGCAACAGCGTCAGTTAAAGGCAAGCCAGTGTTACCAGGAACCGCTCTTACGAAACCTGCGGTTAATGAACCATAAGTAGTAGCAGGAGTAGTATAGGCAACTGTTAATTCTCTGATTGTACCAGCAGTATCAATTAATGGCATTGAAACTGAATT
>JBMLOK010000391.1:0-3259 GCA_049243005.1 Bacteroidia bacterium
AAACAAAAGATTCTATTGGCTGCACCATTTCTGATACTTTAATGATTGTGGAGCCAATAGAATCTTTTGTTTTAATAAAGTATTGACCTTTTGTTAAATTTTTGAAACTTGAATCAAACGAATAACTACCTGCATTTAACTTAAAAGAATAGGGTTTAATTCCTGAATTTGCTTTGATATTAATTTCTCCATTCATCAAGCCAAAACAAGAAATATCTTTTCTTTGAATACTTACTTGTAAGCCTGAAAGTGGCGGGTTAATTGTTCTTTCTAAACTGATTGAACAATTGTTGCTGTCTTTAAGCATTAATTGGTAAGAACCCTGATTAAGATTATTGAATATATTATTCGTTGTGGGAGTTCCATTATTCAAAGAATAAGTATAAGGTAAATTACCTCCTGCTGCATTCATTACAATGGATGATTTATCATTGGCACATTTAGATTGATTTATTACAGGTGTAAGGGTTAATTTGATATCCGGTTCTGTAAGTATCAAACTAAAATTCCTGATACAATTATTGCTGTCCTTTACCTGAACTAATTTTGTGCCTGCTTTTAAGCCGGTAAATTGAGCTATAGGAGAAAATTCTGTAGCAGTATCAAACTTATAGGTATAAGGACTGATACCACCTGTTGTAACTAAATTTATACTTCCTGTGGAATCGCCTTTACAAGCTATTTTATTACTTAAACTATTGCTTAAGTTTATGATGGGTGGTTCGATAAAATTAACAGTTGAACTACTGCTACAACCCAATGAATCTATAACTGTAAAAGCAATGTTTCCGGCTCTTATATTCTTGAAGAAAGAAGAATCCTGAAAGTTTCCGTTATTCATTTTAAAACGGATAAATCCAACGGCATTGTTTGCCCCTAAATTAATGCTAGTTGTTGAATCTCCGTAGCAAGCACCCGACTTCATTTCCTTCGTGAAAATTGAAATGGCCTGAGCAGGTTCATTTAAGGTAATCTGAATACTATCTTTAAAATTATTGATATCTTTTGTATAGGCCCAATAGGTGCCAGCAGCAAGATTATTGAATGTATCTTTTAGTACATAAGCTCCATTATTAAGTTTATACTGATATGGACCTATTCCGCCAACTGTAGCTAATTTGATAGAGCCATTTGATATTCCTTTACAGGTAATATTTTTTTCAACTAAACTAACAATTCTAAAAATCCCACCAATTTGAAGAGAATCATTGATCCAGTTTGTTCCGCAATTTGTAATCAGACCTACTTTTATTCTATACAAACCTATTTGAGGAAAGGTATAACTTATAGAATCTGAATTGATAGAATTATATGTATTTGAACCAGGGTTAGTTTCTATTTGCCAGATAGTAGCAGCTTTGTTATTGGGTATTTGATTGGTTCTGGTATAAGAAAATTTTCTATCAAAATATCCCGTAATTTTTTTGTTGATGATAGCAGTCGGGCCATTTGAAACATATATTGAAAAGGATAAACTTGATTTTCCTTTTATTGGACATTTCCTATCAGTGCTTATTATAGGGATAATATAAGGGTTATTTGAAACATCCGAAACATTTGGCGTCCAGCAAACTTTAACCGAATCATTTTTTGGTCCGTTAACAGCTCTTGTTGTCAAATTATAAAGTCTTGTGACTGTTAAATTATTATTAGAATTTGGAAAGTAACTAACTGTAATATCAGTTGTATCATCAATGTCCGCATCTGTTGAAACAAAGGTTTTGCATAAATTAACACCCGGACAACCGTATTCAATTACCTGGTAATTGGGGTTTATCAAGGTTCCTGAATCATTAACAGTTCTTGCTATTGGAGGATTATTTGCTGGTTGTGCTATTGAATAAATCTGGTAATCCATTATAGTGCTTCCAATAAATGTCATGACTCCATTTACTCTTCTCCATTTTTTAATTTCTACAACCAAATTCGAAACCCAGGTCGTTAGTGTTCTGAATCTTAGTTGTCCGGTTATTGGATTGAGTTGTAAACCAAATGGTGGCACCAATGGTGGTGATAGTCCGGGAACACCCATGTAAGGAAAGGGTTGATTTGGACCATAAGGAGCAAGGTAGGTTGCTATAGATGATATACCGGTTTTAGATGGGGCTAAATGGTAACTCAAAGAATCGCCTTCTGTGTCATTTGCACTTAAATCTAAGACTTGGTCATATCCCGGTCTGACAATTAAATCGAAGTGATTATTTAATCTTGGCGAAGAATTCGGAGCACATTTATTGATTTTAATGCTCATGTAGTAATTCAAAGTTGAAGGATTTACCAGAATTGTATTTGCATTAGTCCTGCAACAAGCATCAAAACCAATATTCACCATACAGCAATTAGCTGGGATTGTGGCTAAATTTACGATACCCTGAAAGGTATAAATTTCAGTTCCCGGAGCAAAAGTTCCTGGGGTTCGTGTTCCACAATTGCTGCAGATTGTTGGTGAAGACGTATTACATAATTGATGTATGACATCATATCCACTTATGTTTGGTAAAACTGTAAGGTTAACAGTTCCAAATGAAACGCCTAAATATGGAGCCTCTGCCCCTGTAATATTTAAATTTAAGGCACATGAACTCGACATTGGCCCGGGTGGACAACCACAAAGATAAGCTCCACTGCAGTCGCGAAACATTTTATAAGTAATAAGATAAAAGGTCGAATTTGCTCCCATTTGTTGATATGTCATAAAACCTCCAACTAAATCGAGTGCTTTAGTTGAGGTATTACCAATAAAAAGTAAGCAAATAAATAGGTAGAGTATTTTTCGTTTCATAAAAGATATTTTAAGCAATTTAATTTTTTTTAAAGCTTTAATATTTAATGAAAGTGAAATTAGTAAAAGTTTAATAATTAGAAATTTGTTGTATGAATTATGGATTAAGCTTGAAATATAAGACTTCAATTCTTAACCATAAAAAAAGCCATTGCAGATTCAATTCGCAATGGCTTTTTTGTTTGATTATAATCTCTTTTGAAGAGGTAGATTTACTTTCATACCGTTATCTAAAATCAGTATAACAAAATAAGAGCCATTGGCATAATGCTGAATATCGAGTTTGATTTCTGATTGTACTTTATCATACTCAAAGTTTTCAATGATTTTACCTGAAACATCTGTTACCTGAATACTTTTAATTTGATTGAGTCCTCTTTTATTGATGATGCTGATATTTGATGAAGCAGGATTTGGAAATAATACATATTCATTATTCAATTGGCTACTTTCATTTAAACTGCTTGGAAATACATG
>JBMLOK010000392.1:0-15372 GCA_049243005.1 Bacteroidia bacterium
TATGATACTCCGTTTACCGGCACAACATTACGACTAACAATATGGAAACATTGTTATAATATTTTAGACAGAGGAAATGATTGGTTATTCGGTGTCGGTATTAGCGACTTTCAAAATTTATTAAATACGGAATACATTAATTCAGGAATGTATGTTGGTAATCCTACTCTCAAAGATACCGGTTATTTAGGATATGGTCCACATAATCAATACATCGAAACTATTTTTTCATTAGGTTATATTGGTCTATTGATTTTTATTCTAATGCTTATTCGCCAATTGATTTTTGCATTCAAGTCATTCAATAATTTATATGTACTATTTATATTTCTAAATCTGTTTTTCTTCTTAAGTGAATCTTCTTTGAGCACCAATAAAGGGATTGTCTTTTATATGTTTTTTACTATGATTTTCAGTAGTTTGTCTCATTCTTATAAAACAGAAAATAAGGAATAAATAATTCTTAATTCATAATAAATTTTCAAAGTATTTGTACCAGTATTTACTTAATTGATTTATTAAAAATTTGATGCTGAAATACTAGATATTGGCGAAACCTGATAATTTTAAATTGTTAAATTGATTGTTGATATTTATGTATGTATAAATCAGGTTTAATTTGAAATATTTCAGTAAGTTTGATTTTTATGCATAATTCTGAAGCAGATAAATTTACTCATTTACGTGTACCCAAAGAGAAATCTTATTCGCCTCAGCCTATTGTTTTATGCCAGAGTATTCAAACTGCAACATATCCTTTGGATATTACATTTAATATTGCTTTTAAACGACTGATTGATATTGTTTTATCATTGATAATAACTGCTTTTATTCTGATTTGGTTACTACCTTTATTAGCAATTATTATCAAGCTAACTTCAAAAGGTAGTATCTTTTTTGTTCAAGCCCGAACAGGATATAATAATCAAACTTTTAATTGCTGGAAGTTAAGAAGTATGGTTAGGAATTCAGAAGCTAACAAAAAACAAGCGAGTTCAAATGATATGCGAATCACATTTGCAGGCAAGTATTTAAGAAAATTTAGTTTAGATGAATTACCACAATTCTATAATGTATTAAAAGGTGATATGTCGATTGTGGGTCCAAGACCACATATGTTATTTCATACTTCTGAATTT
This sequence comes from Bacteroidia bacterium, assembly GCA_049243005.1. Lineage (GTDB taxonomy): Bacteria > Bacteroidota > Bacteroidia > UKL13-3 > UKL13-3 > CAISCU01. The sequence goes on from JBMLOK010000392.1 coordinate 1,140, forward strand.
TCAAAAGAAGTTTTATCCTATAATTCTCGTCATGCAGTAAAGCCCGGTATAACAGGTTTGGCGCAGGTTCTCGGTTATAGAGGTGAAATTGTTGAAAAAAGAAGCCTTCACAATAGAGTCCGTTTGGATTTATTTTACATGAAAAAATGGTCCATATTTTTAGATTTTTTAATCATATTTAAAACTATAAAATTATTGCTCTTTGGTGATAAAAAGGCAGTTTAGTTTTTGATTTTTTAAATATCAAAAAGCTGATTATTATGAGTTTAGTTATAATTGAATATTATTTGTTGAGTTATTTTATAAATTGAATTAAGTGTTTTTAAAAACAAAAACATATGTAAGATGGCTTAAAATACTTGCAAATAGCTTCAATACTTTTTTGCCTACCTTAACCAATATTATTACATCTGCTATTGTAATTAGATTGTTTGATTCGGAATGGTGGGGACAAATCACAATTTTACAATTGTATATGTTTTTAGGCGCTCAATTTAGTGCTTGGGGAAATAGAGATTCCCTATTAAAATTATTTAGTGAACATCCTTCCGATATTAAATCTTATTGGATTCAATCATTCAGTAGTCGTTTGTTTTTTTTGATTCCAATTCTAGCTGGAACATATTTTGTATCTGAAAATTTTATTGAAATATTTTATCTTTCTATTTGGATAGTTTTACGTTATTTTAATCAATCTTTCGAATCAATTATTTTATTTTCAAGAGATTTTATCTCAAGTATTTTAGCTGAGATTTTCGGTTTATTGTTTACTTGCTTGGGCCTGTTAATTTTCAAGGATTCACTATCATATAATGAGGTACTGTTAGTTCTTACGATAGGTTATTTATTTAAAATGATTGTTTTGACGATAAAATTTAAATCATTTTTCAGTTTTTCATATTTATTAAAACCAGATTTTAAAAAACTAATGACCTTTTTCCCGTTTATGGTAATAAGTTTCATGGGTGTCTTACAACAAAAAGTGGATATAATAAGTATGACTTGGTTCTTATCAAAAAATGAAATTGCTCAATATCAAGTTTATAGTAGTTTTTTATTATTTGCTCATTCAATTCCAGGTTTATTAATAAGTCCATATATTAAAAATATTTACCGCTTGCCTAAATCAATTTTTTCTAAATTAAATAACTATTTTTTAGGTTTAGGCCTTGTCATTTCAGTAATATCAATAGCGCTTATTTATATTGCAATTACACTTATTTATCAATTTAATTTTTCATTTACTTTATATCTATTGGGCTTTATAAACATATTGCTTACCTATTTTTATATCCTCGAAATTTTTATTTTGTTTAAATACAATAAGCAAAAACATGTTATGATAATAAATGGAGTGATTATTCTTATTAATTTTATTTTTTGTTATTTGTTAATAGAAGAATTAAAAATACAGGGGGCGATATTAGCGAACATTATATGCCAAATTATTATTTATCTAAGTTATAAATTTTATTTACGATTCAATTTATCAATTAAACTATGATCCAAAAGCAACTGGCATATTTAATATTTTGCTTCATTTTTAGTGTGTTATTTTTAATTATTCGTTTTGTACTAAAATTTGATGGACTTTATGGCCAGGATGCTTATGAATATTTAAGATATACTAATGAAATGTATTCCTTTTTTTCAAAAGGAACCATTTTGGGGGATTATTTTTGGGGGCTTGGATATCCATTTTTTGGTTGCCTGTTTAAATTTTTTGTGGGAGACACTTCACTTTCTCTCCAATTAGTTTCAATGATTTCTGGACTTTTATCTTGCATTTTTATTTATAAAATAATTGAACTTATTTATTCAGAACAACCTAAAGTGTTGTTAATATTTAGCTTTTTTGCAATTTCCCCAATTGTAATTACTCATAGTTTTTTGGTTATGAGTGATATGTTAGCGGTTGCTTTTATATGCTCGGCTATTTTTTATTTTATAAATTTTTTAATTCACTCAAAAAGTAATCATTTTATTATTGGTGTATTTTTAGCTGTGTTAGCATTCCATACAAGATATGCGTCATTAATGACTTTAGTTATTTTGTTAATTGTAGTTTTAATAAAAATTATAAAAGAAAAAAGGTATAGTTTGATATTGGTTTCCATTATCCTATTTTTAGTTATTTCACTTCCGCATTTTTTAATTCGTTCTAATGGGAGTTTAAATTTTCTCTCACATCAACTTTTAACAGGCTGGAACATATTGAATTTATTCCGACAAAATTTCTTAACTGAAGATGGTGTTTCAAATCACAAAGTTATAAACTTGATTTTTTGCTTTTATTCATTTTTTCATCCTCAGTTTTTTAACTTTGGTTTGATTGCTTTAATTATTGGATTGATTTACAAGTTCAAGTTCTTAGTCAATAATCGTTTTCAAAATATTTTATTAAGTTCAATTGTTTTTTATGCTTTGTTTGTTGGTGGAATTCCATTTCAACATAAAAGATTGTTGTTAACTACAATGCCACATCTGATTATTGTATTTTATCCTTTTTTAAACCGGATATTACATATTAAAAGGATTAGATTTTATTCTCTAACTTTTGTGCTGGTCGTACAGGTTTTATTTATATTTTATTATGGAAAAGTATATTATGATAGAAATAAATTAGAACAATTGATATCAAATGATTTAAAGGTTTATTCGGATGAAACTGTTTATATTTTTGAAATGGATTTAGCTTTGAAAGCGAGAGATATTAAGTTGGATTATCAAAATATATGGTATAAAGAATATTCGGATTTTAAAAATGGAGCTTTGGTTTTGGTAAATGCTGCTAATTTAGAAAAGCAATGGGTTGGAAAAAATCCATTTATTAATTGGAATAAACTTAAAAGTAAATGTAAATTAAAGGAATTAAAAACATATAGTAATGGATGGAGTTTATATCAAATTCACCAGAATAATTAACATGTAAAAGTTTATTCAATTTATTTTAAGTTTATTTGATAAAAGCTAAAACTATTAAAGGTATATGTTAAATAGAATTTGGAAGAAGGTTAATACAAAAAAATCTCTTAGTGATGATAAATTTCTGAAAAGAATTCGAAGTTTAGTAATTGGTGAAGGTATGTTGCAGGAAGGAAATATTCCTTTAATTGAGTATGCGATTATAAATATGCCGGAAAATGGTTGTGTTGTTGAAATAGGCTCATATGGCGGGCTTTCAACTAATTTAATCATTTATTTAATGCAAAAGAATCATAGAAATAATATCATGTTTAATTGCGATGCTTGGATTTATGAGGGATTTTCTGACAATCCAGGAAACATAGAAATTCATGTCGATGGTAGAAACGATATTTTAAGAACAGATTATTCTCTTTACATGAAACAAGCATTTATTGCTGCTACAAAACTTCTTAGTTCTAAAAATTTACCTCATTCTTTTCATTTAGATTCTGATTCATTTTTTGATAAATGGAATAAAAAAGAGTTAGATATCGATTTGTTTGGAAACGAAGTTAAACTTGGTGGTGAGATAAGTTTTGCATACATTGATGGAGGGCATTCTCTCGAAATAGTTTCAAAGGATTTTAAAAACGTTGCCGATAACCTTTTAATAAATGGTTTCATCTTAATGGATGATTCTTCTAAGCATTTAAATTTTGGAAGCGCCCAGATTATAGCTGAAATTAAAAAAGATTTTCGATTTGAAGTTGTAGCAAGTAGTCCAAATTATATGTTTAAAAAAGTGAAATAATATTTAAAAGATTTGAAATAAATTACATAGATTCATCGTGGGTATTCTAAAATTTAGCCATACCATACAAAATATGAAATCAAACGGTTAAAGATGATTAATTACATTCAGGATTTTGAAAAAGCATTTTTTAAATTAACAAAGTTTATCAGTTGGTTTAAAATTCAAGAACTATTTTTTCTACTTGCTCCAGATGAATGTAAGTTTAATGATTTAATTTTACCTAAAAAGACTCATGATTTCTGTCCATATGGTTATTTTTTAATTGATGAAGAAATCTATAATTTAGAATTCGAGATTTCTCTTGCAAATTTAGATAGATTCTAGTGGCAGAAAATTTAGATCATATTGTATTTATTACACCGGGTTTTGCTAATGATGAAACTGATACAGCTTGTTTGCCTTATTTACAAGTTTACTTCAAAGCCTTAATCGACCATGGATTTAAAATTAGTATTATAACACTACATTATCCTTATAAAAACGAAATTTATAAGTGGAATAATTGTAATGTTTATTCATTTAAAAAATTCAAACAATGGCAAAAGCCAAAGCTTTGGTTGAAGGCTATAAATACCATCATTAATTTAAATAAAATTGAACCAATTAGTGTTATTCATAGTTTTTGGTTAGGTGAATGTGCTTTACTTGGACATTTAAGTGGAAAGTTGATTAAAGTGAAGCGTTTAAATACCTTAATGGGTCAGGATGTTTTAAAAGGAAATATTTATTGTCAAATTCTTCCTATTAAAAAAATGAGTTTAATTTCATTATCTCCCAATCATCAAAACACTTTTTTGAAAAATTATAAATTAGAAATACCTATAATTCCTTGGGGAATCGAAACAAAAAAAGTGGAATATGACCTAGACAAAACAATTGATTTTATTGGTGTTGGCTCATTAATTCCTGTAAAGAATTATGCTTTATTTATTGATATTATTTATAAAATAAATAAAATTCGAAAAGTTTCTGCTGTCATTATTGGGGATGGTTCTGAATATGAATTGTTAAAACAGAAAATTGTCGATTTAAAACTTGAAAATGTAATTTCACTCCTAGGTGTTTTAAAAAACGAGGAGGTTTTAGTCTATTTGTCAAAATCAAGAATTTTGTTACATACCAGCAAATTCGAAAGTTTTGGGATGGTTTTTGCCGAAGCTTTACAACATAGAGTAATGATTGTATCTAGCCCGGTTGGAGCTCTTTTTGAATCACCAAATATTGCTTTAGCAAATAATAATCCAGAATTTATTAAGGCTTGTGAAAACATGCTAACTAAAAATTTTAATCCAGAATTTTTTAATCCTTTTAATATTGAGAAGACGATAGAAGGCTACAATAAGTATTACAAATAATTACTTACATCTATAAATTGTAATTAAAAGAAATAAACTATTCTAATTTCTGAATCTTTAAAAATGTAGTTTACCTCCTAAAATTAGTTCTAGGTGAAATTCTAAAAACTATAAACTATTTTTTATACATTGTGGTTTGCAAAAGTTTATGATGTTAGAATTTTTATGAAATACATTGATCATTTAAGCAAAAGAGGTGCAGATTTCTTACATCCGGGCAGTAAAAAAAGTACTGATTTTTTTATTCAGGAGATATTAAAACGTAATCCCAATTCTGTTTTGGAACTAGGATGCGGAACCGGCGCAAGTTTAGTAAGTTTGGCTTCAAATAATATAAACAATTTAACTGGAATAGATATTAATCCTTGTCAAGTTGAAATGGCAAAAAAACGCATTCAATATTGTGGACTTAAAGATTCTATTCAAATATACCTTAGCTCGAATTCGGAAAAATTGCCATTTGAAGATAATTCATTAGATGTAGCATTTGCTGAATCTGTTTTGGGTATTTTGGAACATCACCATTTAATATATTTGATGAGTGAGGTGAAAAGAATTTTAAAACCTAATGGACTTTTTTTGTCTAATGACGTAATCTGGAAGGAAAATGTGACCTTTGATGTGACAGAAAAAATTAATCAAAGAACTTTAAGAAATTTTGGATTGATACAAAGTTCCGGACATTTAATCGGCTCAAAAAATTGGAGTAGTTTTTTTAATTCTGCAGGTTTTAAATTGGTTAAAATATTTGATGTAGATATACTACCTGAAACTAATATAGATGCTTTGAATTTCTTGGAGACCAAATCAAAAGAGTTTACTAATAAACACAAACAAAAATCTTTATTTAATTTATCCCAAATTTATCATGAAATATCGTATAAATTCAAAGAGTTAGGATTTAACAAAAACGAGGTAATTAACTTGGAAAATAAAATTTTTGTAATGAATAGCTAATGTTTATTTTAATTAATAGTTTTAATTTAAAAGTTGATGATATATTGGAATTTTCGAAAAATTGTGAAAGCTATTTTCTTTGTAATTTTTACATTTTTATTTTTTAATTCTTGTAAAAATAAGGATACTAATGTTGTTGGAGCTTCTTCTGATAATGAGCAATATACTCTTGTACTTAGATGGAATAAGTCATATCTGGAAGATTCAAAACAAAAGGCTGAAATTGGATTAAATTGGTTATTCGTATTTTTGGGTGCAGAGTTACCCAAAGGAAGTTTCAATGAAGCTACAGTTTGGAATAACAATCAACTAACAGTTAATTTTCAAAAATTAGGATTTCATCAAGAGGGGTTACTCGCATTATCAAAGTTGATAAATCAATTTAAGAAAAGTGAAGAATACAAACAAAAAGGTGCAATTGATTTAGGTAGATTTGTTTCATTGTGCTTAAATTCCTCCAATCATTATTATGCAATAACTGGTATCGCATCTACTTTTAATCAGTTTAAAAAGAATAAAGTATTTGATATAAAACAATTTGCTGCTACAAATTCTACTGTTTCCAGTCATGATAGAATCATCGATTTGCCTGATAGCAATTTTACAGATTATAAAAAATGGGCTTATGTTTCAAATGAATGTGAAGGTAAAATAAGTGAAGGCAAAACTCGCACAACTTCCTTTGAAGTAAAGGAATTGATGGCAAATGGACAGTTTCGTTTTGCAATTTATGATACAAGTGGAAACAGGCTAACAGCTGCAAATGGTAGAGCAGGTAAGCCTTCAAAATGTTTGTGGTGTCATGAATCAAATATTCAAACTTTATTTGATGTGCAAATTGATGAACCCAACTTTTATAGTGCAGAAATGTTCAAATATTTTGTAAAAAGAGATACAGATAAACTCAATGAATTTCGGAAGAGATTAATTTCAGATATAAATTTTGAACAAAAACAAGATCATGTTTATGTTGAGCTTTTATATATATCTTTTATGGAACCAAGTGCCGAACGCCTAGCTTTTGAATGGGGAATTTCGTTAAATGAAGTAAAGGCCAAATTGACTAATATTCCAACACATGAGCATGAGGAGTTTTTATTTCTAGGGCAGATTTATAATAGAAAAGATGTAGAGGTTTTTTCACCTTATAAAGCAATCGAAGCACCAAGCTCTGCAAGAGAAAAGTCTATTTACGAACCTGATTTGATTAATTAGGACCTGCTTAATTAGATATTAAAATACCTCAAATAAAACAACGAGAAAAAGAGATTTTTTTGTCTTAATATTAATTGATATCTAATTTTAATTGTTGAATAAAAATCAATTCACAAATTAACATCATATAGAATTTGTTATAGGAAATTAAACTTGCTATTTTTTGAAATTATAATGCATGTTCTATATCTCGAATCAGTAAAAGCTCATTTAAATGATTTTTCATTATCCATATATGGCTAATTTCCTTAAATTGCAGTTAAAAATTCAGGAAATTGAATAAAGAAATAAAAAACGAAGTCATCTTATTTAATCCCAAAAGTGCTGACAAAAAATACAGAATCCCCAATTCTGTTTTACAAGTAGCTGCTTCAATTGAAGGTAAATATGATTGGATAATTATTGATGGCAATAGAGAAATAGATCCTTTAAATAAGATAATTTCAAGTATTACTGAACATACAAAATTTGTAGGTTTTACAGTAATGCCTGGTCCTCAGCTTAAACAAGCAATTCCATTTGCAAAATTAATTAAACAACAATTCCCTCATATTGTAATGGTGTGGGGAGGATATTTTGCATCAAATCAATTTAAAACGGTATTGGAATCGGGTTATGTTGATTATATAATAAATGGCCCTGGGGATTATGCATTCCCTGCTTTACTGAATGCACTTGAGAACAACCAAAACATTGATGAGATTGAGAATTTAATCTTTGTAAAAAATGGAGAAATTATCAAAACCAAAAAGGCTGAATTGGTTAATTATGATGATTTAAATCCATTACCCTACAACAAACTAAATGAAATTTATAACTTAGATAGTTATTTAGGTAAAACTTATTTAGGTGCCAAAACCATTGCATATCATAGTAGTTTTGGTTGTCCTTTTACTTGTTCCTTTTGTGCAGTTGTTCCTATTTACAATGCTAAGTGGAAAGGAAAATCAGCTGATGGGATTTATCATGATATCAAATTAATTAAAGATAAATGGGGAGCTGATTCTATTGAGTTTCATGATAACAACTTTTTTGTTTCTGAAAAACGTGTTCTAGAGTTTTCCAAATTGATAAAAGATGAACAAATGGTTTGGTGGGGTGAAGGACGTATAGACACTATCAATAAATACAAAGACGAAACACTTGCATTGATGCGTGAGGCTGGATGTAAAATGATATTTTTTGGTGCAGAAACAGGAAATGATGCTGTATTAAAAAAGATGGACAAAGGAGGAACTCAAACCGGTAAACAAATTGTTGAATTTGCAGCTCGTATGAAAAAGTTTGACATTATACCTGAATATTCATTTGTGTTGGGAACACCTGCTGATACAGAAAAAGAGGTGATGCAACAAATTGATTTTGATATAGACTTCATCAAACAAATAAAAGCAGTAAATCCAGATACTGAAATTATAATATATGTTTATAGTCCGGTGCCAACTGAAGGTTCTGATATGTATAATAAAGTGTTGGAAAGTGGATTTCGATTCCCTCAAAAATTGGAAGATTGGCTGAGTAACGATTGGGAAAATTTTGATTTACGTAAAAATCCTTTAACACCTTGGCTTACTCCAGAAATGATTGATAAAATAAAGAATTTTGAAACAGTCTTAAATGGTTATTATCCTACAGTTTCAGATATTCGAATGAAGCCATATCAAAGAAAACTAATCAAAGCCTGGTCTAGTTTAAGATATAAAAGCAATTTATTTCATTATCCATATGAGATTAAAGCGCTTCAAAAAATTTGGAAATACAGGCAACCCGAAATACAAGGATTTTAGTATGTCGAAGATACTTAAATGGTTTTTGACAAATGTTTCCGGACCTATTATAATTTGGTATCTTGAAAAAGATAGAAGGTATAGATATCGGGGAATAGAATTACTCATTAAACAAGGAGTTTTTCATCCCGGGTTCTTTTTTAGTACTAAGTTTTTACTAAACACCATTGATAAGGAAGATGTTTTCGGATTAAAGTTTCTTGAATTAGGAGCAGGTAGCGGTTTAATTTCATTTTATTTTGCTAAAAAAGGAGCATTGGTTTTAGCAACAGATATCAATCAAAAAGCCATTGATGGATTAGAGTTCAATAAACTAAATTTAAAATCAAACATTCAGATTCTTCATTCAGATTTATTCTCTCAAATTCCCAAACAAACATTTGACATCATAGTAGTTAATCCTCCTTTTTATCCTAAAAATCCCCAAAAACAAGAAGAAATGGCTTGGTTTTGTGGTGATGAATTTCAATATTTTTACCAATTATTTTCTCAAATTGGCGAATACTTAAAAGCTGATTCCAAGGTCTACATGTCATTATCAGTAGATTGTAATATTGAGAAAATTCAAGAAATTGGCTCGAAAAGTAAATTTAAATTTTCATTGCTTGAAAAAAAGAGAATTCTTGGAGAGTTAAATTATATTTATCAAATTTTTAAAAGTTAAAATGGTCGAGAATGTCAATCTTAATAACCAACTAAATACACTTCAATCTAAAATTGTGGTGACTTTGGCTTATTTTGATTTGTTCAAATTTCCATTAACTCATTCTGAAATTATTAAATTTAGTAAGATTTCTTCCGATCAAATTGAGCTAATTCAGCAAGAATTAAATAGCTTAACTGAGAAGAAAATTATTTATAACCATCAGCAATATTATTCTCTAAGTAATTCGAAAGAGCTTGACGTTAAAAGAGAAAATGGACAAAAATATGCTGAGCGATTAATGAAGAAAGCTGTTAAATATTCCAATATTATTAACTCTTTTCCTTTTGTTAGAAGTGTTTGTATTTCCGGCTCCTTATCAAAAGGTTGTGTCGATGAACAAGGTGATATTGATTATTTTATAGTAACTGAACCACAAAGGTTATGGATTACCAGAACTTTACTCATAGCATTCAAAAAACTATTTTTACTTAATAGTCATAAATATTTTTGTGTAAACTATTTTGTTGATACCAAACACCTGGAAATACCAGATAAAAATATTTTTACAGCTACTGAATTACTTACCTTGTTACCAATGAACGGTAAGAAAATTTATTACGATTTGATACAAAACAATGAATGGGCTTATACCTATTTACCAAATGTTCAAATAGAACAAAAAGAGGAATTACAAATTAAGAAATTGTATTTAAAATTATTCCTTGAAAAGATTCTATCAGGAAGTTTAGGTGATTTTTTCGATACATTTTTTATGAATTTAACCATAAAAAAGTGGAAGTCAAAATTCAAAAACTTTGATGAAGAATCACTTGATACTGCTTTACGTTCAAGAAAATATGTGTCAAAACATCATCCACAACAATTCCAAAAAGTTGTTTTAACTAGGTTGGAAAGCAGTATTTCTCAGTTACACAAACAATTCAATTTAAAGTTGCATGACTGATTTGTTACTCACACATTCGTATTTCCTCAAGTTTGATCCAAAGCAACTTAAATCGGGTACTCCATATGCTCCATTAGCTCCTTTATTTGCGGCTTCATTGTTAAAGCAAAATAATTTCAACCTGAAGTTTTATGACAATATGTTCAGCTTGAATGCTGATGATATTCGAACATATCTTAATGAATCAAAACCCAAAGTATTTATAATATATGATGATGGCTTTAACTATCTGACAAAAATGTGCCTTACCAATATGCGTGATGCTGCATTTGAAATGATTGGTATTGCTAAAGGATTGGGTTGTAAAATTGTAATTTCAAGTTCTGATTCTACAGATCATTCTTTGGAATATTTGCAAAAAGGTGCTGATTTTATTATAGCAGGAGAGGGTGAACAAACTTTACTTGAATTGAGTAAATATCTAATCAATCAGGATGGTGTTTTAGAAAATATAGATGGTTTAATTTGGTTAAAGGATGGTGAATTAATCAAAAGTAAAAGTCGAAATAATTTAAAGAATTTAGATGAATTACCTTTGCCTGCTTGGGATTTAATTGATTTGAAACCTTATCAGGAAATGTGGCTACAGCACAAAGGATATTTTTCAATCAACTTAGTAACTACCAGAGGTTGCCCTTTTAAATGTAACTGGTGTGCAAAACCAATTTATGGTAATCGATATAATTCAAGAAGTCCACAAAATGTAATTGAAGAGATTTTATTGTTACATAAAAAGTTTGATGTTAAACATATTTGGTTTGCTGATGATATTTTTGGTCTGAAGCCCGGCTGGGTCAATGAATTTGCATCTCTGGTTCAACAACACAACTTAAAGTTCAAGTTTAAAATTCAATCAAGAGTTGATTTGTTATTGGAAGATGATACAATCAAAGATTTAGCAAAGGCAGGCTGTGAAGAGGTTTGGGTTGGAGCTGAAAGTGGTTCCCAAAAGATTTTAGACAACATGGATAAAGGCACCAAAATCGAACAAATAGAAGAAGCAACAAAATTGATGAAAGTTAATGGAGTGAAACCATGTTTTTTTCTTCAGTTTGGTTATCCCGGTGAAGATTTTCAAGACATACAAAGTACCATTCAAATGGTCAAACGATTGATGCCATATGATATCGGCATTTCAGTTTCATATCCTTTGCCCGGAACAAAGTTTTATGAAAATGTAAAATCTCAACTAAATCAAAAACAAAACTGGACAGATTCTGATGAATTGTTGGTGATGTTTAATAGCACATATCCTGCAGGATTCTACAAACATTTACAGAGATTGGTTCATTATCAATTTAGAAAGTGGAAGGCCAAGGAACAATTAGAAAGCAATTTTAACTTGAAGCAAATTGGATTAATAGCTTTAAGGCAAATACAAATTATACAATCTAAGTTTAAAATAAAAAAATATGCAGCAGGCCAATTTTAATACAATTGCTGCAAATTATGATGCTGATTTTTCCTCAAGTATAATTGGAATCCTGCAAAGAAATAGAGTTTGGCATCATTTGAAATCAGATTTAAATCAAACCAAAATTCAATCGGTTTTAGAAATTAATTGTGGAACAGGAGTAGATGCTTTTTGGCTTGCAAAACAAGGATATTCGGTTGTAGCAACTGATATTTCTTCTGAAATGATTCATTATGCAAAACAAAAACTAAAAGAAACCTCCATTACCAATCCTGAATTTTTGACCTGTGGATTTAATGAATTGAAGAATGTATTTACAGGAAAAAGGTTTGATTTAGTATTCTCGAATTTCGCCGGATTAAATTGTATCAATGAAGAAGAATTAAAAAAATTGAACAATGATTTTAATGCAATTCTAAATCCCAATGCATTGTTAATTATGGTTTTATTGGGTAAAAAATCGTGGATAGAGCGACTCTATTTTTTATTAAAAGGAAATTCGAAGAAAGCATTTAGAAGAGAAAATCCAGATTTAGCAAGTTTGGGAGATAATAGTTTTCAGATGACATATTGTTATAAAGTTGATGAAGTAAAAGAGATATTCAAGGACTTCAATTGTATAAATCACAAACCAATTGGATTACTTATTCCTCCGTCATATTTAGAGCCATTAATAAAAAAACTTCCTTTTTTAAAATTTGTTCTTCAATTTGCTGAAAGTCTTGTAGGAGGTTTTTCCTTTTTAAGCGATTATGCAGACCATACCTATTTAGTGTTTAGAAAAAAATGAAAGTAGTTTTTACACATGGATATTTTATAAATGAAGATCCCAAAGAATTGGAGATCATGAGGCCTTATGTTCCTTTGGGCATTTTATATATATCTGCATGGTTGCAAAAAAATGGTTATGAGAATGAAGTATTCGATTCTACTTTTTCAAGTTTTGATTTACAAAAGCAATTTATCTTAGAAACTCAACCTGATGTTTTGGCCATCTACACCAATTTAATGACCAAATTAAATGTGCTTAGAACCATTCAATTTGTAAAGTCAGAGCCGAAGCTTAAACATACAAAAATTATTCTTGGAGGACCAGAAGTAACCAATCATATTGATAAGTTTTTAGAAAATGGTGCTGATTTTATCATTCAGGGAGAAGGTGAAGAAAGTATGCATGAATTGGTTCAGTTTTTGGATGGAAAATCTGAAAATGGAATTGATAAAATAAGCGGAATTTCCTATAAAAATGAAATGGGAATAACTGTTTTTACTGGTGAAAGAACTAAGTTAAAGAACCTTGATGAACTTCCTTTACCCAATAGAACTAAAGTTAATCTACAATTATACTTTGATGCATGGAAAGCCAAACATGGAACCAGCGCCATATCAATCAATACAATGAGAGGTTGCCCTTATAGCTGCAAATGGTGTAGTAGGGCAGTTTATGGACAAAGTTATAGAAGAAGAAGTGCAAAACATGTTGTTGATGAATTAGAGTGGATTCAGAATAATTATCAGGTTGATACTGTATGGTTTGTTGATGATGTATTTACTGTAAGTCACAAATGGTTAAAGGAATTTAGATTGGAGCTTGAGTCGCGAAATTTATCAATAGCTTATGAATGTATTACCAGAGCAGATAGAATGAATGCTGAAGTAATTGATGAATTGAAGGCTAGTGGATGTTTCAGAGTTTGGATAGGTGCTGAAAGTGGTTCACAAAAGGTAATTGATTTAATGGATAGAAGGGTAGATGTGCTTCAGGTAAGAGAAATGATAAGAGAAGCACAGGCCAAAGGAATACAAGCCGGAACCTTTATTATGGTTGGATATCCTGGTGAAACCGAAGAAGATATTTTTGAAACCATTAAACATTTAAAAGATTCAGATCCTGATATTTTTACTATAACAGTTGCATATCCAATAAAAGGAACGCCATTATACCTTGAAGTGGAAAATGATTTTATCAAAGATTTGCCTTGGGAAACTTCAACAGACAGAGATATTGATTTTAAAAGAACTTATCCTCGTAAGTACTATAACTATGCTGTTCGTCATATAGTAAACGAAGTGAATGCAGGTAAAGCTTATAAAAACAAACAATGGGTTAATTTGGCTAAGCTTAAATTAAAATCAATGGCTGCAAGAGGCATCATGACATATACCAAATACGC
>JBMLOK010000392.1:15472-16922 GCA_049243005.1 Bacteroidia bacterium
TATTCATGGAAATACTTTTATAAAGTATAAGATAATCAATAATTAATATGATTTTTTGATGGAAAAGTCTATTTTAGATTTTGGAATAGAAATCTATACTATTCTAAAATTCATCACAACCTAAAAAATCAAGAACCTCAAAAAACAAAAACCATGAAAAAAAACTTAGCAGAATTTATTGGAACATTTTGGCTCGTATTGGGCGGATGTGGAAGTGCAATGTTAGCAGCAGGATTTGCTGATGTAGGAATTGGGCTACTCGGTGTTTCATTTGCATTTGGACTTACTGTATTAACAATTGCTTACTCATTGGGACATATTTCAGGAGCACATTTGAACCCTGCCGTTACAATTGGACTTTGGGTTGGAGGAAGAATTGGGAAGAAAGAAGTATTGCCTTATGTTGTATCACAAATTGCGGGTGGTATTTTTGGTGCAGCTGTTTTATACCTAATTGTAATTGGAAATGGAAGTTCAATTGGTGATTTTGCAGCTAATGGTTATGGTGATCATTCGCCTGGGAAATACAATATGTTGTCAGCAATTCTAACTGAGTTTGTTATGACATTCATGTTTCTAATAGTAATTCTTGGTGCAACCGACGATAAGGCTCCTAAAGGATTCGCCGGTATTGCCATTGGTTTAGCATTAACCTTAATTCACCTAATAAGTATTCCTGTAACAAATACTTCAGTAAACCCTGCAAGAAGTATAAGTCAGGCATTATTTGTTGGTGATTGGGCATTGGCTCAGGTTTGGTTATTCATAGTAGTTCCAATTGCAGGAGCGGCTTTAGCAGGTGTAGTTTATAAATACTTAAGGTCGAAGTAAATTGGCTTTTCGGGAATATCTAAAAAACTCATTTGATGTGAAAGTTGAATGAGTTTTTTTTTGTATTTTTTGTGATTTTTAGGATTTTTTTGTAAAAAGTTTAATTCTTATTTCAAGTACTTTTTTGGGGACTTTAACGACCAGGGCGACAAGTCCACTGAGTCCTAAAAGTCCCCAAAAACTTAATTTTATTCTTTATTTTTCTTTTTGTAATCTAATCTTGCTTTTGTCATTCTCTCTCTGATGCCACCTTCTTTAATAAAAGCTATCTCAAGAGATTTAATTTGTTTTGCCAATAGATAACTTGTAATCTTAATTAAACAAATCATGGTGTTGGCGCATATTTCAGGTTCTTCATGTTCTATAGCTTTAATAAAAGTTTCATAATTAGCATTCGGCGTTCTATTAAGCTCTCTCAACCTTAAAGTTAGTCTATGTTCCTTATCCCAATAATTTAATTTATTGGTTCTCAAAAAATCCTCATAATCAATTTTAAGCTCTTCTAAGGATGCTCTTGCTACATTTGTTAATTTAATTTCTGTTTCTTTTGAAGTGCCTGAAGCCATGCTTGCTTCAACAATGTTTTGTTTACCGCTTCGGGCGGCTTGCACCATTTGAT
>JBMLOK010000393.1:0-4153 GCA_049243005.1 Bacteroidia bacterium
TCCACAAAACAATATTGAATCAAATTGGCGCCCATTTGTAGGGCTTTTAATCTTACTGTTTCAGGGTCGTTGTATATTTCCTTGTCTTCCCAACCATTACCCAAATCACATTCATAACTGTAAAAACACACCAATCTTCCTTCATAAAATAAACCAAATCCCTGTGCAGGTTTTCCATCATGTTCATGCACTTTAGGTAAGCCTGAATTAAAATCAAATTTTTGGTGGTAGATTTTATGTGAATAGGGGATTTCTACAAAATCTAATTCCGGAAACACTTTTTTCATTTCTCTCCTGAAAAAAGTATTCAAACCATAATTATCATCAGCATGCAAAAAGCCTCCTCCTATTAAATAATTCCTCAGATTTTGTGCCTCAGAATTGTTTAAAATAATATTTCCATGCCCGGTTAAATGAACAAACGGATAATTGAAGATATCCGGACTTCCTACCTCTACAATATCTTCCTCTGGATTTAGATTAATTTTCAACTCCTGTTTACAAAATTGTATCAGATTGGGTAAGCTGGTTTTATTAGCATACCAATCGCCGCCGCCATTGTATTTTAATCTTGCAATTTTTATGGCTCCGGTTTGTGCACTTAATATGTAGGAAATCAATAGGAGTGGCAGGATTATTAAATTTTTTTGCTTCATTTTTTATGCGAATTGCTTTTTTTCTTAAAAATATCTATCTTTAATTTCTATTTGTGGGATATGAAACGTTCAATACTATCATTTTTATTTCTTTTTTGCCTCGTTTTAAAAGGATTTAGTTTTACATATACTATTAGCTCTGGTATTAACTTAGTGCGACATAATTCTACATTGGTTCCAGGTGTCTCAAAAGTAACTTACAATTTGCTTGAAATCAATAGTACCGCCGGTGATGTTTTAGTTTTTGCCAATGGAACTCGTGGTCCTTTAAAAATTGAAAACATGGTGGGTGATAGTTTAAATCCGATTACCATAAAAAATGGAACCGGAATGGTTAATATCACTAAACCTGTTGGCGGATATTATGGTTTGGCTATTTCAAATTGCAGGTATATTCATATTAATGGACGTTCAAATTCAACTTATCCTTATGGTATTCGTGTTTCTTATATTCCAAATGGAGCCGGTTTAGGTATTGATGCTTATTCAAGTAATGTTGAAACTGAAGGAATGGAAATTGACCATATGGGAGCTATTGGTATTGCTGCAAAAACAGATCCTACTTGTGCTAATTTGTCTACTTACCCTTTCTTTACCATGTATGATATGAAGTTCCATCATAACTATATTCACCATGTAGGTACTGAAGCTTTTTATATAGGAAATACAGGCTATTATGATGGAGTTGGATTAAGACTTGTTTGCGGTTCAACAACAACTTTTATCAAACCTCATAAAATTATCGGTGTTCGTGTTTACGAAAATATTATTGATTCAACTGGCTGGGATGGAATTCAGGTAGCCATGTCTCAGGATTGTGAAATCTATTCAAACTATATTACCAACGATTCTTATGCCGATCAGCCTTCTCAAATGGGAGGTATTACTGTTGGTCAGCCTACTATTGCAAAGGTGTATAACAATATCATTAAAAACAGCATGGGTATTGGTATTGCCAGTTTTAGTACTGGAACTCATATTTATAATAATGTTATTAAAAATCCGGGTTTATCTAAAAAGTCACAAGGTACTTATGTCAATGGTGTTTTAACAGGAAGTACATTTTTATATGGAATATATATCAATGATAAAGCTTGTAAAGATACCACTGTTCCTCGTTTGCCATTTGTTGTTGTTCACAATACAATAGTTATTGGAAAAACTTATAAGGTTGGAGCGCCTTATAATTCATTTGCACCACAAGGTATCAATATGAATTCATTGGCATATGTTAACAATAGTTTTATAGGTAATAATTTAATAGTAATCGATTCTGCCTCTGCAATTAATGCAAGTCCGGTTTCCGGAATATACAGCTCCAATTCAGTACCTGGATATAGCCAGGCTTTAGCACCAGCTTTTATTTCATTGAACTCACGTTCTGTATATGGACCAAATTTTTATAGCAACGAGTTTAATTCAATAGATTTTGTTTCTTATAACAATGATCAGTATGCTTTAAACTCTACTTCACCTGCTGTTGATGCAGCTTCTCCGTCGGTTATTAATAATTATCCATTTGCTA
The DNA here is from genome assembly GCA_049243005.1 of Bacteroidia bacterium. GTDB lineage: Bacteria > Bacteroidota > Bacteroidia > UKL13-3 > UKL13-3 > CAISCU01. The sequence goes on from JBMLOK010000393.1 coordinate 2,182, forward strand.
ATTTAGATATCGATTCTAAGCAAAGACCTTCTGGTGCATTTCCTGATTTTGGTGCATATGAGCAAGCAGCTGTTTATTCATATTCAACTCAAAATTATGTGAGGGTTTTCCCAAATCCTGCAAGTTTAGCGGGTGCTACAATCAATACAAATATTGAATGTGCAGCAGATGTAAATCTTACTCAAGTTGAATTACGTTTAAGTACTTTAGATTCAAATCCGGTTTTGATTGAAAGTATATTCGTTCCTGCTTCTGAATGTAATTTTACAGGTGATTTGGTTAAAATTCCTGCCAATTGGCAAAACACAGGTTTATATCCGGGTTTATATGTAATAGAAGTTTATGTCGATCAGGTTTATGCAGGTGCAGTAAGAATTTTAATGATTCACTAGGTTATCTTTAAAGCAGCTGTGAAGCAGTTACACAGGCATATAAGCCAGCAGTTTCTGTTCGTAAAATATTACTGCCTAATGATACTTCCGAAAAACCATTTGCTTTTGCTAAACTAATTTCGTTTTCACTGAAATCACCCTCCGGTCCAACCATAAAAATCAATTGATTGTTCGTTTTATTTGTAAGTTTTGATTGAATATTTTCAGTTAAATTAGTTTCACACCAGGCGATTAATTTTGTTGAATTAGTTCCTTTTGCTTTTTCAATAAAAGATTTAAAATCTATCAAAGGATGAATTTTCGGTAGATAGAACTGTTTACTTTGTTTGATTGCAGAAATGCAAATTTTCTCAAGTCGTTCTAAATTCAATTTGCTTCGCTCAGAGTTTTCACAATTGATAAAGTAAATGGCATCCAAGCCAATTTCACAGCATTTTTCGAGCATCCATTCAATACGTTCCATGTTTTTAGTTGGTGCAATAACCAATTCAAAATGGTAGTTTCTATTTTTTTCTTTTAGGCTGATTTCAGTTATTAATAAAAGACATTTTTTGGGATGATCTTCTTCAATTCTGGCTAAAGCAAGATTTCCCTTTCCATCCATTAATTGAATGATATCTCCCTTTTGTTTCCTTAAAACCCTGATGAGATGTTTTGATTCCTCTTCGGGTAAAATGATATTTTTTGAACTTAAATCAGGATGAAAAAACAAAAATTGACTCATAAAAATAAACTTGGTGAAAAGATAAAAAAAAGAGCTCCACTTGGGAGCTCTTTTTAAATATTTATCAAAAAATATTAAGCGTTTTGAGTAGCTTTTGGAGCCGCACTTAAGATTTCTTCACTTACACCATTAGCAAATTGTTCGAAGTTTTTAACGAACATGTTCGCCAATTTGTTGGCTTGAGCATCGTAAGCTGCTTTATCAGACCAAGTATTTCTTGGGTTTAATAATTCAACAGGTACATTCGGACAAGCAGTTGGCATTGCATAACCAAATACAGGATGTGTTTCGAAAGTTACATTGTTTAATTCACCATTTAAAGCAGCAGTAATCATAGCACGTGTGTATGATAATTTCATACGAGAACCTACGCCATAAGCCCCACCAGACCAGCCGGTATTGATTAACCAAACATTGATATTTGGATTGTCTTTTAATTTTTTACCTAACATTTCAGCATATTTTCCAGGATGTAATGGTAAAAATGCTTTACCAAAACAAGCAGAGAAAGTAGCTTGTGGTTCTGTAACACCAGCTTCTGTTCCGGCAACTTTAGCAGTATAACCGCTAATGAAACTGTACATAGCTTGTCCAACATTCAATTTAGAAATTGGAGGTAATACACCAAAAGCATCAGCTGTTAAGAAGAAAATATTCTCAGGAGCTTTTCCTAATGAAGGAACTGCAACATTATCAATATGGTGAATTGGATACGCAACACGTGTATTTTCTGTTACACTGATGTTTGTATAATCAACAGTTGATGTTCCAGGAATAAATCTGGTATTTTCTAATAAAGCACCAAATTTAATTGCATTGAAAATTTGTGGTTCTTTTTCAGCAGTTAAATCAACAC
>JBMLOK010000394.1:0-1425 GCA_049243005.1 Bacteroidia bacterium
AAGTCAAAGAGCTTGGTACGATGTTCAACTTCAGGTTGTATTTGCAGATACCACCATAGAATTGAAAAAAAATAATTTCATTTATATTACTGCAGTTGGATTAAAGGATGTTAGAAATGAAAAAGAAATGTTTGAAGTTTGGCCTAATCCGAGTTCGGGAATCATTAACATAAAAAACAGAATAAATAGTTCTCCTTTTGAAATTGAATTGTTATCAATGGAAGGCAAATTGCTCTTGAAAACCAATTCAAACGAATTAAACAAAAATGAATTAGAATTACCTCAACAAAATGGTTTCTTTATTCTAAGAATGAAATGTGAAAACGAAACTTACTTTTATAAAATTCAGAAAGTGAACTAGAATGAATAACCAATTCATTTAAATGAAATTAGAAAGAACCATAATATAATTTTTAAAGTCTCTTTTAAAATAAAGAATAAAAATTCGCTTTAAAAGTAGATCCCCAATCTTTCGCTTCCTGTTCAATATCAAAATGCCAATTGTTACTGTGGGAATCGAAACCTCTACCCATTTCCAAAGTTGAAATTGAGATTGAAAGCAATGAAAATGTTAAAGAGATAATTCTTAAAGAACGATTTATCCATTTTAAAACAGCAAAATTCTTATAGGATTTCATAAGTTTGGAATACAGGAATAGTATCAAATACAGAGCTATTGTCCAGCAAAACCAATTGGCTACAACTCCAAAAACACTATAAAAAAACTCCATGGAAGTTCCAAGAGAAGTTCTTTTAAAAACAAATGGACTTGCAAAATAATCAGGTAACATTTCAGGTCCGGAACATGAATATTGTATTCCAACAATCATTGATAAAGAGAATCCCAATGAAGTGATTAAAAAAATAAATCTATTAATGATTTTAGAATTCATACTATGTTAAATTATGCCAAACCATATCATATCTATGTAAACCTTGAGCATAAAAATCATTGGTAATTTTAATGGTTTTAAAGCCATATTTCTCAAAGAATCCGGCTGAATGTTGAATGGTATCAATACTTACTGAAGATTCGGGGAATTGTTCTTTGATTCGATTTAATCTGAACAATAACAATTCCTTCCCTAATCCTTTTTTATGAAAATCAATATGAACCAAACCCCAGGTTAATGTGAGTTTTCCATCGAGATACCTGTCTCCAAATCCACCACAGGCAACTAATTGACCTTCGATTAATAAAACAAAATAATTGGTTCGGTAATCGGAATGATTTTGTTTGATGATGTAATTATCGAGGAAGTTACTATAATCCAAAACTTCATCTTCTGTAAAATATAAAGGCACATTGCTTTTAAAAGCATTCAAACAAGCCTCTTTATCGTTTTCTTCATAAGGTCTGATTATATGATTTGACATGTTTAAATTATTTCTAATGTTAAGTCCATAGCACCATTCTTCCAAATC
>JBMLOK010000395.1:0-12751 GCA_049243005.1 Bacteroidia bacterium
AGGTCTTTTCACCTTGTGAGCCCTCAAAATGCAATGGAAGTCTAATTATTGACATCGATAATTTGATTTGAATTTCAGTTCAATTGTAATTTGATTCGGTTCTATAATCTTAATTGAATTACAAAATTACAAAATTCAAACTGATTACCTTATAATTTGAAATTTCTAATGGCTTTGATTGGATTAAAAGCATTTAAATTTAAGTTAAAGCTTGTCCTCTGAAAAAAGCCTGTTTGTCCATTCGCTTCCCAGTACGATTTTACTTCTTCACTACTTGCAAATTCAAATGGGAAGTATATCCTGAAAATATCTTTATAAACCTGAAAATAAATGCCACCCGAATAAGTTGTTTGATTTACATACTCGTTTTTGGATGTACTTGTATTAAAGGTGTTTACAGGACTATAATTTATATCGTAGTAAAAGCCAATTGGTATTGGAATTTTAGGAATCGGAATGGTGAAATTTGCTGCAATAATCCATTTATCTGTATTTCCTACATTGGCAAAATTGCGGAATCCAGCATCCCTCGTAATAATTTGATTTGCATAAACTGAGCTTGAACCCGGATATTCAGACCTGGCAAACATAGTTTGGTCGTATAAATAATCATTTTCTCCTGCTGTACCGCCTAAGTTAAAGAAACTTCTTTGTTGGTTTAATTCATTAACTGAATTTCCCGCTCCTTCAAATTGTTTAAAGAACATACCCCCAAAAAATCTGATACTAGCTTTTTTCTTGCCGTCTTTATACAATAATCCTTGTTCAACTGTAATGGCTAATCGACTAATTTCACTGTTTTTTAAGCCTGATTGATAATCAATTTGTGCGTTAATAGGATACAATTTGTAATCTCTGGCGTACTGGTAATTGATATTAAATATTCCTCTATGGTTTTTAAAATCATTGAAATATGAACTTCCAACTTTTTGTTCATTAACCATCACATATCTTAACGTTACACTTTGTTCAATATTTGAACGAGGATTTTTAGGTTTCAATTGGAATCTCACAAATGGCTCAAATTTTTCATAAGTGCCTGCTTCATTGTTTACGTATGAATTTGAATCATTAACGGTTTTATTAAAATAAGCTCTGTTACCAAATCGGGCATATTTGGCCCCAACCTGTATACTTTTAATTTTAGATTGAAGTGGATAAAAGTTGTGCCAGTATTGAGCGTATCCATTTAAATCTTTGGTTTCGAAACTATACAATGGAGTAAAAACATATTCATTTTTTGCTTGAGGAATCAAACTATTATAAAAGCCAATACCCAACATACTTTTATTGTAGTTATTCCAGGCATATAAAGGCATAATAAATGTCTTTTTCATTTTAGGACTTTCTAAACCTAAAATAGGTTTGATTTTCCATGGTGTGCCAGAGAATAATGAATTTGTTCTAATAAAATTATTTCCTTGATAGAATTCTAAAGGTGCCTCTCTAAATGCTATTCTAAAGATTAAATTTTTCTTATCTGTTTCACTGATTCTACCATAGTTTTCAAATGATTCAAAACCTACCTTATTAGCGGCATTAGCTTCAAACCATTTTGTTTCAACTAAACTATCTCCAATAAACATACTTATTGGAACCGGCCCTTTTAATGAACCCACATTTTTGAATTTCAGTCCGTTTTTGATTTTACTAAGTTTAATATCCTGTTTCTTTTCACTACCTAAAACATCATCAAAAAACCATGATAAATCTTTACCGGTAAACCTATTTGCATGGTTAATAAAGTCTTGAGGAAGTGGATGTTTAAATTTCCATTTTTCATAATACGATTGCATCATTTCATCAAAAACTTTATTTCCCAAATAAGCTTGCAAATAGCTAAAAGCAAGTGGGTTTTTTGAATAAATGATACCACCATAGTTGGCATCTGTATAAACTGTACTATGCAAATTACCTGCCTGATCATTATTTTTTCTTGCCCCTATTTCATAGGTTAATTTGGCTTGGTCAATATCTTTTATTCCGAATTTTAATCCACCTATACTTGCTATCCCATCCTCATTTTTCTTGCCATCTCTCGATAATCTATTTTCATAATAAGTATTTAAACTTTCGTCCATCCAAGGATAATCGCGTTCATTTGAACCTAGAATACCATAAAACCAATTATGGCCTACTTCATGAATAATGGTTGTTTTATCAATACTCTGACAATTTGTAATGGTTGGATATTCCATTCCACCACCCGATTCTAATGGAGTAATTACAACTGTGGCATGTGAATAAGGATATTCTCCTACTTTTTTGCTGTAAAAGTCTATAGCATCATTAATATATTCAACTCCTTTTTTTCTTTTTTCTTTATCCTGATTTTCACTTAAAAGCCAGGTATCAACTATTTTACCTGAATTTAATTTCACCTCACTTTTATTAATCAGGAAGTTTTTTCCGCAAAACCAGGCAAAATCATGAATGTTATCTTGCACAAACAAAAGTTTTTTGGTGTTTCCTTTTGCAGGATTTTCAACTTTAGGGTTTTGAATTTTCTCTTTCCACCAATTGATTTCTTCAGGATTTTGAAGATTTCCGGTGGCAGCTAAAACATAATCTTTAGGTACTTCAATTTCAACTTCAAATCTTCCAAATTCACTGTAAAACTCTCCTTGATCTAAATACGACATTGGATTCCAGCCGTTTACATCGTAAACTGCTGGTTTTGGGTACCACTGACTGATGCAATAAATTCCGTTTTCTACACCGGCACGACTATAAATTTTTCCTGGTAATTTTACTACAAAAGGTGTTGTAAATGTGAGTTTTTGTCCGGGTAAAAGCGCTTGTGGAAGCCTTATTCTGGCATAATCCAGTTCTTTTTCAAAAAGTAATTCAACCGGAATTCCATTTATTTGAGGTTTTAGAGAATCTATCCAGCCATGCATTTCCTCTTTAGCAAAATATAAATCAGTTACGCCATTTTCTAATTGCTGTTTTACTAGTGGTGTTTTTTTGTCTTTGTAAGCATTCGGCCATAAATGCAGATAAAATTCATAGATGATTTCAGGCGAATTATTGGTATAAATGAATTGCTCAAATCCTTTTAAACTGCGGTTGGTGGTATCTAATTCAACTTGTATAGAATAGTCTACATGTTGCTGCCACTTTGCCTGATTTTGCTTTTTTGGCAAAGTTTGTGATACTACAGAGGTCGTATACAAAGTTAATAGTAGTAATAAGGAATTTAATTTCATTTTGCAATAATTTCTGTTAACGTAAAGTTCAAAAATTATAAAAAAATTTAACACTTCCGATACCGCTCATCAGGTTTGTAGGATTATTTTTGAAATATTAATATGTGGTCAATGGATGGAAACGATTTTTTAGGAGAAGAAACTGCCAACTTAGTGCAGAGATATGAGAAGATGCTAAGAAATAAGTCCAAAGACTATTTTGAGGCTGAAGCAATAGAGGCAATTGCAGATTATTATATCGCTCATGAGAAGTATAAAAAGGCTCAGGATGTAGTCAATTTTGGCTTGGAACTCTATCCAAATCATGTTGGATTCTGGATTAAAATGGCAGAAGTTTTTGTTTACCTGGAAAGGTTTGAAGAAGCTAGAGAGGAGCTTGAGAGAGCCGAATTGTATGAGCCGTTTAATCCTGAAATTTTGTTTTTAAAAGGAGAAGTTTATCTGGCTTTAAATGAATTGTCGGAGGCTGAAGACTGGTTTCAAAAAGCGCTTATTCATGGTGATGACAAAATTGATATGCTTTTTGAAATCGCTTATGTTTATCAGGATTATGACCATTTTGGAAAAGCATCAGAGTATTTCGAAGAGATTATTACGCTTGAACCTGAATTAGATCAAGCTTATTATGAAGCAGCAAGTTGTTATGATTTAACAGGGCAATATCCAAAAGCAGTTGCTTTGTTGAATAAACTTATCGATCAGGAACCTTACAATTCTTCTGCCTGGTATAATTTGGGTGTGATGTATAGCAAGATGAATAAAAATGAAAAGGCTATTGAGGCTTTTGATTTTTGTTTGGTGATTGATGAAGATTATTCAGTAGCTAAATTCAATAAAGCCAATTCACTTGTAGAATTAGATAGGTTCGAGGAAGCACTCATCGAATACCTTGATGTTGTTAAAATGGAAGGTGGTGATAGTATTACTTTTTGTAATATGGGCGGTTGTTGTGAACGATTAAACAGGAATGAAGAAGCCCGTGAATACTACAAAAAGGCGGCAAAGTTAAACCCTAATGTTGCAGAAGCTTGGTTTGGTGTTGGACTCACTTATGATAAAGATGGATTTAATAAAGAAGCGCTTCAATACTTTAAAAGAGCAATTTTATTAGAACCTGAAAATCCTGAGTATTTACTCGTTCTGGCAGAATGTGAGTTTAGAATGGGTTATAAAAAGGAAGCAGAAGCTATTTATCTAAAAATTACAGAGATGGATCCGGGTTTAATGGAAGCCTGGCTTGACTGGAGTTTTGTTAAATACTCTGACAATGATATTCAAGCTGCAATTTCTCTTTTAGAAAAAGCCATTTCTTACGATAATTTCTGCCACCAGTATCACTACAGAATGGTTGTTTATCTTTTTGAAAATTTGAGAATTAAGGAGGCTTTAGCGCATTTAGAAACTGCACTTACTTTAAATCATGCCGATCATTTTTTAATGTTTGAAATTAAACCGGAATTGGCTAAAGTACACGAAATTACTCTGGCAATTGAGGCATTTCGTGAGGAACTTTAGTCCTGTTTTTTATTTTGATTTTAATCCATTTTATTGAATGTGAAATCCCTAATATCAATAAACAAGTTGCGATAATTAGTCCATAACTTAACATTACTTCGCTTGATGTTCCGGTTGGACTATTCAAGCAAAAAGCAGTGACTGGTGCAAGTAAAAAAACAAGTAATATTTTTTTCATTCTTGGTATACACTTTACTGATTATTAAGTTCAATTTAATGAAAATTGAATTTAATAGTCCATATTCACCTCAATTAATGCGTAAAATCAACATGAAAACAAAGATATTCCATGAAAAAGAATTTATTTTCGCCCTGTTAATTATAAAATAAGATGAAGAATTTTAAGTTAAAACATATTCCTGAGCGTCCGGAAAAACCTAGAAACAAGGGTATAACTATGGTAATGGATAAAGGTTTAAGCATCCGTGAGGCTGAAGATTTAATTGCTGCCAGTGGAGAATATACCGACATTGTTAAATTAGGATTCGGAACATCTTATGTAACTCCTCGTCTTCAAGAAAAGATTAAACTTTACCAGGATAATGGTATGATAGTTTATTTTGGAGGTACTTTATTCGAAGCATATTTAGTTAGAAATCAATTTGAAGATTATATCAAGGTTTTAGATAAATATGGAATGAATCATGCGGAGATTTCTGATGGTTCCATTGAATTACCTCATGATTTAAAATTAGATTATATTGATAGATTAAGTCAGTATGTTACTGTTCTTTCTGAAGTTGGAAGTAAAGATGTAGAGAAAATTATTCCACCTTATCAATGGATTGAATTGATGCAAAGTGAACTTCAAGCCGGAGCTTGGAAGGTTATTGCAGAAGCCAGAGAAGCAGGAAATGTGGGTGTTTACAGAAGCAGTGGTGAAGTTCGTGAAGGTTTGGTGCAGGAAATTCTGACAAAAATCCCTGAAGAAAATATCATTTGGGAAGCACCACAAAAGGCACAACAAACTTATTTTATTAAATTAGTTGGTGCCAATGTTAACCTTGGAAATATTGCTCCAAACGATATCATTCCATTAGAAACATTAAGATTAGGTTTAAGAAGTGATACCTTTAGTTTCTTTTTGGGTAAGGGTTCTAAGTTTATTCCTAAGAAAAAGTAAGTATTTGAATTGAATCAAATATTTTGTTGATTTGATTTTATAAAAGATTAGAGAAAGAGAATATGAGTTTACAAACGCAGGTAAATGCCGATATTATTACGGCAATGAAAGCAAAAGATGAGGTGAGTTTAAGAGCTTTAAGAGGACTTAAATCAGCGTTATTACTGGCAGGTTCAGAAGCTGGTGCTAATGGTGTTGTTGAAGATGAACAAGCAATTAAGATTTTCCAGAAACTTGCCAAACAACGCAAAGAATCTTTGGATATTTACATCCAGAATAAAAGAGAAGATTTAGCAAAAACTGAAGCAGAAGAACTTGCTGTAATAGAAAAATACCTTCCAAAGCAATTAACTGAAGAAGAAATTACTGTTGAGTTAAAACAATTGCTTGCTGATGCAGGTGCTGTTTCCGCGGCAGATTTTGGAAAAGTAATGCCACTTGCAATGAAAGCTTTCGCAGGTAGAGCTGATGGAAAAATTATTTCTGCACTATTAAAGTCATTATTGGCGTAATTTTTATATTTTTATAAATGTGAATGGGCATCTCGGGTGCCCATTTGTGTGTAAATTAAATTGTATGACAGAAGAAGAAAGAATTAAAAGAGCCTTTCAAAAAAAGGATTGGCCGGAAATTAAAGTGAGTGATAGCTGGGCTACTTTCAAAATTATGGCCGAGTTTGTAGAGGGCTTTGAAAAAATGAGTAAAATTGGTCCTTGTGTTTCAGTTTTTGGCTCAGCTCGTACAAAAAACGATAACAAGTATTACTTATTGGCTGAAGAAATTGGACGAAAGCTTGTTTCTGCCGGTTTTGGTGTTATAACAGGCGGAGGTCCCGGTATTATGGAAGCCGGTAATAAAGGTGCTTTTGAGGCTGGTGGAAAATCAGTTGGGTTAAATATTGAATTGCCATTTGAGCAGTTTCATAACCGTTATATCGACCACGATAAAAACATCAATTTTGATTACTTTTTTGTAAGAAAAGTGATGTTCGTTAAATATGCTCAGGGCTTTATTGCAATGCCCGGTGGATTTGGTACACTTGATGAATTATTCGAATCATTAACTCTTATTCAAACACATAAGGTTGCTCGTTTTCCGGTTGTGCTTGTGGGTAGCGAATTCTGGGGTGGTTTATTAGATTGGATGAAAAATACCATGTGTGAAAAAGAGAAAAATATCAATCCTGAAGATATGTTTCTTTTTAAGGTTGTTGATACCGCAGAGGATGCTGTAAACCATATTTTGGATTACTATTCAGAAATGAGTATCAGACCTAATTTTTAGGTTTTAGTTTTTATCCTTATTAACAAAAATCACAATTTTTAATTGAGCGATGACTTTGTTTTAATTAGGATTTTAAAGTAAAATGCAAGTATAAGTAGTTCGTTTATCGAACATAAAAAATATTGATAATGAGTTCATTAAAAGAAGATTCTTTAAGTTATCACAGCAAAGGAAGACCAGGTAAGATTGCGGTAGTTTCTACAAAACCAACCAATACTAAAAGAGATTTAAGTTTAGCTTATTCGCCTGGTGTTGCTGAACCATGTTTAGCTATTGCTGAAAAACCGGAAGATGTTTACAAATACACTGCTAAAGGAAATTTAGTTGCTGTAATTTCAAATGGTACAGCTGTTTTAGGTTTGGGTGATATTGGTCCCGAAGCTTCAAAACCTGTGATGGAAGGTAAGGGCGTTCTTTTCAAAATCTTTGCTGATATTGATGTTTTCGATATTGAAATCAATACAAAGGATACAGAGGAATTTATTCAAACAGTTAAAAACATTGCTTGCACTTTTGGTGGAATTAATCTTGAAGATATTAAGGCACCTGAGTGTTTTGAAATTGAAAGACGTTTGAAAGAGGAATTGGATATTCCTATTATGCATGATGACCAACATGGTACTGCAATTATCACAGGTGCTGCTTTATTAAATGCTTTAGTTGTTGTTGGAAAGAAGATTGAAGATGTTCAGGTAGTTTATAATGGTGCCGGTGCTTCTGCAATTAGCTGTGCAAAAATTATGCTGGCATTGGGTGTTAAACCTGAAAATTTGGTGATGTGCGATAGCAAAGGTGTTATCAGAAAAGATAATCCAAATTTAGATTCAAATAAACAACAATTTGCTACTTCAAGAGATATCAAAACATTACAGGATGCAATGATAAATGCAGATGTTTTTGTTGGTTTATCTAAGGCTGATGTTGTTACGCCTGATATGCTCAGAACGATGAATAAGGATTGTGTGGTTTTTGCATTAGCAAATCCAAATCCCGAAATTTCCTATGAACTTGCTATGGCTTCTCGTCCTGATATTATTATGTGTACAGGAAGAAGTGATCATCCTAATCAGGTAAATAATGTTTTAGGTTTTCCTTATATTTTCAGAGGTGCTTTAGATGTAAGAGCAACTAAGATTACAGAAGAAATGAAATTAGCTGCAGTTTATGCATTGGCTAACTTGGCAAAAGAACCTGTTCCTGAAATTGTACTTCTTGCTTATGATGAAAAGAATGTAACTTTTGGTAAAACATACATCATTCCAAAACCAATCGACCCAAGATTAATAACTACTGTTTCTCCTGCTGTTGCTAAAGCCGCAATGGAATCAGGAGTTGCTAAAAATCCTATTACTGATTGGGAAGCTTATCATAATCAATTATTAAATCGTTTAGGAAGAGAAAATAACTTTATTAGAGCCTTGTCTGATAAAGCCAAACAGAATCCAAAACGTGTGGTGTTTAGTGAAGCTGATAATTACAAAATTCTTAGAGCTGCACAAATTGTTAAGGATGATGGAATTGCTATTCCAATTTTATTGGGAAATAGAAATAAAATCCAGCAGATCATAGAAGAAAATCAAATCAACCTGGTTGATGTGCAAATCATCGATCCAATGGAAGAGGAAGCTAAACGTAATGCATATGCTGAGATTTTATACAAAAAAAGACAGCGTAGAGGAATGAGTTTCCATGAAGCTAAAAAGCTCATGCGCGACAGACATTATTTTGCTCCAATGATGGTTGAAATGGGTGAAGCTGATGCTATGATTTCAGGTTTAACAAAAAATTATCCTTCAACAATACGACCAGCACTTCAAATTTTAGGTAAGGAAGAAAATACCTCAGTTGTTGCCGGAATGTATATTATGTTGAGTAAAAAGGGAACTTTGTTTTTTGCTGATTGCACAGTTAATCCGGTTCCTAGTGTAGATGAACTAGTTGATATTTCTAAATTAGCACACAATGCAGTAAAGAAATTCAATAGAAATCCCCGAATGGCATTATTGTCTTACAGTAATTTTGGTTCTGCATCTGGTGATGTTCCAAGTAAAATGTCGGCTGTAAGAGAGCGTTTGAAAAAAGAATTTCCTTACATGGTAGTTGATGGTGAAATCCAAGCCAATATTGCTTTAAACCAAAAATTACTAAACGAGAATTTCCCATTTAGTGAGTTAAATGGGGAGCCCGTAAATACTTTGATTTTCCCATCATTATCAAGTGGAAATATTACTTATAAAATGTTGCAGGAATTAGGTGCAGCAGAAGCGGTTGGTCCTGTTCTATTGGGATTAAAAAAATCGGCACATGTGCTTCAATTGGGAAGCAGTATTCGTGAAATTGTAAATATGGTTACTATTGCTGTGGTTGATGCACAAGCAAAGTCTTAATATCTAAAATTCGTTTTATAAAGAAAGCCTGATGCGTTTTAATATGCTTCAGGCTTTTTTGTGATGACTCCAGATACCAAATTGATAGAGCTAGAATATTTTTTATTTTTTTCGAAGGAATTGACCTAGATCATAGTCTAATGGATTTTATTATCTTGGTAATAAGTAATCTGAAATCAAAAAATAAACTATATCTATATGAAAAAATTAGGAATCGCTTTCATTGCAATATGCTCGGCTTTGCAGGGTATTTCGCAAACAAATCCTGCCATTACATCGTGGTTAAGAAACACTACTGGTATTACAGGTCGTCATTACGTTAAGAATAATTCAACTGCTATAGTTGATGCTGATTCTGCTAATGTGAAAACTGTTTTGTATTCTGCAAATTCAGTTTATATCAGAGCTAATGGTGTTCCTTCTTATGTAACAGGTCCATTTCAAGATGGTAATCCTTCACTAACAACAAGTCAGAATGCAATCTTTAAGTTCCCTTTAAATCCGGTTAAAAATACAGGAACACTTACTGCTACTTCAGGTGGAAATATTGGTTTATTTATCAATGGTGTTGCTTTGTTTGATTATAGAGATGGTGTTTCATGGAAAAATTCTACTGGCACTATAGCAGGTGGTCCTTCAGGTGGAATGGGAGATGGCGTTTGGAACCGTGATGCCATCATTGCTGAAAAAGCTGGTTTCGATTGTGCAAAAGGACATCCTGCAATGGGAAATTATCACCATCACCAAAACCCTAGTGCTTTTAAACTTGATTTAACTGTCATATCAACTGTTTGTAATTTATATGATGCAGATGGTTTATATGTAATCGATTCAACACAACATTCTCCATTAATTGGGTTTGCTTATGATGGCTTTCCAATTTATGGAGCTTATGCCTATAAAAATGTTGATGGCACAGGAGGAATTGTTAGAATGAAATCGAGTTATTCATTAAGAAATATTACTACCAGAACTACTTATGCAAATGGAAATGATATTACAGATGGTCCTGCAGTTAGCACAACTTATCCTTTAGGTTATTTTAGAGAAGATTATCAATACACTGCAACTTCTGCTGCTACTCCTGATTATTTAGATGAGCATAACGGACGTTTCTGCATCACTCCTGAGTATCAAAATGGAATCTATTGTTATTTTGCAACAGTTGATGCCAATTGGAATTCTGCCTATCCTTATGCAGTTGGTCCAACTTATTATGGTGTAAAAACTGCTGCAAAGGTTACCTCAATCACAGAAGCAGTGAGTGTTTATACTGGCGCTGCTACCGGATTAGAATTAGTAAATTCAGATAAACTTGATATCTCAATTTTCCCAAATCCTTCAAGTGAAATAATCGCTATTCAACAAAGTGGATTGGTATTAAAAGATTTAAAAGTTGAATTGTATGATATGAGTGGAAAATTAATTCAAACAGGACAATTATACCAAGGTTCAACCATTTCCTATTTTGATGTGAGCCAATTACCATCGGGTGAATATTTGGTTCGTGTTTCCGATGGAAATCAAACCAAAACCAATAAAATTATTTTATCCCATTAATGTACCACCGCGATTTATCGCGGTGTTTTTTTTACCAACACGATTCATCGCGGTGATACGCAATTCCCCCAAATGAAAAATAAATTATCTCTGATATTCATTTTTGTTTCATTCATTTCAATGCAATTATCTGCACAAAGAAATGTTGTGCTAATTATTGCCGATGATTTGGGTTCAGAGTATTGTGGTTTTTATCAAAATCATGTTGATACAGTAAGAATTCCTAATATCAGAAGTTTATTGGCAAAGGGAGTTTTGTTTAAAAACGCTTGGTCAAATCCATTGTGCTCGCCAACAAGGGCAGGGATTTTAACAGGAAGATACAGCTTCAGAACGGGAGTTGGAAATGCAGTTGGTGGAGCTAATTCAGCTGTTTTAGATACAAGTGAATACACCATACCTAGGTTATTAAATTCATATGCTCCATATCAGATTGCCAAAGCAAATATTGGTAAATGGCACCTTCATTTGTCGAACCCAAACAGTAATTTTCAAATTCCTGTTTTAATGGGATATGATTATTTTGAGGGGAATTTTTCAGGTACATTAACGAGTTATAATAGCTGGACAAAAATCAAAAATGCAAGTGCATCTACATGTAATACTTATGCTACAACAGAAGTAGCAAACAATGCCATAAGCTGGATGCAAAATCAGGAAAAACCATTCTTTTTGTGGCTAGCCTTTAATGCACCACATACACCGCATCATTTGCCACCACTTGATTTACACTCTTACAAAAATTTAAGTGGTACTGCAGCAGACATAACAGCCAATCCTAAAAACTATTTCAAAGCATCAATGGAAAGTCTGGATACTGAAATTGGAAGAATATTTGATTCAATTAAAGCATTGGGTAAATGGGACAGTACCGATTTTATTTTTATTGGTGATAATGGTAGTGATGGAACTGTGAGTTTATCAAGCGGAGGAGGAGCCAAAGGAAGTGTTTACCAGGAAGGTATTCATGTGCCATTTATAATCTCAGGTCCATCTGTTGTAAATCCAAGCAGGACAAGTGATGCATTGGTAAATACACAGGATTTATTTGCTACAATTTTGGAATTGTTTGGTGATAAAGTTTGGCGAAACAGAATTCCATCGGTAATAAGTATTGATAGTAAAAGTTTGCTTCCAATTATAAAAAATACCAGCACTGAAATACGTGACTGGACTTTTTCTGAAGTATTTAAAGTACCAACAGTTGCTGCAGATGGAAAAGCAATTCGTAACAAGCAATATAAGTTAATTCAGTTTGATGATGGCAGGCAAAAGTTTTATAAAGTATCAATTGATTCTATGGAAAATATTGATTTGTTATTGGGAACTTTGAATGCTGAATCACAAGAGAATTACAATTATTTATGTGGGCAGATGTCGACATTATTAGGTAGAACAGATATCTGTAAAAGCAGCACCGGCATTGTAGAAGAGATTAAAGAATTCAATATTAAAATTGGTCCAAATCCTTTTATAAATGGATTTAAAATTGAAGGATTAAATGGTACTTATAGAACCTTTTTGTTTTCTTCTGAAGGAAAACTTATTTATTCAGGAACCGCTATAAGTGAACAAGATTTTTCCAAACTACCACAGGGAATGTATATCCTAAAAATAGAGAGATTTGATAGAGTCTGGAAGTTAATGAAGGAATAAAGGATTATTTTTTCTTT
>JBMLOK010000396.1:0-2214 GCA_049243005.1 Bacteroidia bacterium
ACATCAACCAAAGAAGCAGTAAAATGAATGATTTCACCTGAACCTAAACTTTCAGGAGCAGGACTTCCGAAACTTTTTAAGTAAAGTGAATCAGCATTTACGAAAAACTCCAAACTATCACCTTTTTTCAACAAAGAAAATAGTCCTTTTAAAGTTGGTTCTTCAGCAGGAATGTAGAATGGTTTACCCGATTCGTAGCTATTAAACAATACGGTATCTTTAGTTTTTGCAATACCTTTCATGTTTAATAAAAGCATATCGCCTTTAACAACGCCACGTGCGCTTTCATCTGTTTTGAAGATTTTGTATTCTACTAATCCATCTTCTGTTTTTTTGGTTTTGTTGCATGCAGAAAGCAAAACCACTGCAGCCATTAAGGCAAGAATTGTTCTCATTTTTTATTTTTTATCAGTTTAAATATTCTAAAAATTCAGGTAAAGCAGCTTTAAATTTCTCCTCTACCATTTCAATTGGGTCTGAACTTTCTCCCCCGGCTGCATTAAAATGTCCGCCACCATTAAAATGTTGACGGGCAAATGAATTCGCCGGAAATTTTGTTTTCGACCTGAAACTCATTTTTCTGGAAACAGTTCTATCTATAATTAATACAGATAATTCTATTCCTGTTATCGATAATCCATAGTTTACCAAACCTTCTGTATCTCCGGTAATGATTTTGTATCTGCTAAGTTCTTCAGCATTTACTACAATTAGAGCGGTTTTAAATTCAGGTAAAATTTGAAGTTTTTCTGAAAGACAAAATCCGATAAAGCGGGTTCTGTTTTCTGAATAGTTATCGTAAATAGCTTCGAAAATTCTATTTGGTTTAGCTCCTTTTTCAAGCAATTTCGCTGCTACTCTATGTGTTGTTGGTGTAGTTGAACCATGTTTAAATGATGCGGTATCTGTCATGATTCCTGCATATAAACATGATGCTAAGTCTGCAGAAACGTGGTCTACTTCATGCATCAATTCAATCAACCAAAATACCAATTCACAGGTGCTGGAAGCAGAAGTTGTCCATAATCTGAAATCTTCAAATCCTTCCGGTTCTAAATGGTGGTCGATTAAAACTTTTTTCGAACTTGATTTAGCTACCAGTTC
Organism: Bacteroidia bacterium; assembly: GCA_049243005.1. GTDB lineage: Bacteria > Bacteroidota > Bacteroidia > UKL13-3 > UKL13-3 > CAISCU01. The sequence continues at coordinate 1,105 of JBMLOK010000396.1, forward strand.
ACCTAAACGATTGATTCTTTTTAAGGTGTTGAAGTCTAAACAGAAAATAATATCTGCTGCATCAACCAATTTGGCTGATTTTTCTTCAAAAGCTTCAAAATTGATGACCGTACTTTCACCCGGCATCCATTTTAAAAAGTCACCGTAATCTGTTGGGGTAATGACTTGCGCCGGTATATCCAAAGATTTTAAAAAGTGGTACAAACCCAAAGATGAGCCAAGTGCATCTGCATCAGGCTTATGATGGGTGGTAATGATTACCTGCGGCCTCGGTGTGGCCAGCAAAAGTGATTTGAGTTCTGTTATTTGGTTCAAAGCGGCTGCAAATATCTAATTATGAAAGATTTTATAGCATTTATTTATTCGAAATTTCTAAAAATCTTCACAATTGCGAAGTTAAGCCCATTTTGTTGGATTCAAAACTTATCTAAATACCTAATTTGCAAAACTATGAATGCTTGGATTATCCTTGGTTTTGCAGGAATTTTTGAAGTGGCTTTCACTACTTGTTTAGGAAAAGCCAAATCTGCCGATGGAATTTATTGGTATTATTGGATGGCTGGATTTTTATTTAGCTTGATAATGAGTATGTTACTCTTGACAAAAGCGATTGAAACAATTCCTATTGGCACTGCTTATGCTGTTTGGACAGGCATTGGTGCAGTTGGTTCAGTTATTCTGGGTATTGTCATATTTAACGAACCGGCCGGTACCTGGCGCTTATTTTTTATTTTTACACTGATTGCTTCAATTGTGGGACTTAAATTTGTTAGTCATGAATAAAAACATTGCTAAGTTTCTAATCCTTTTTTTACTTCCTGTTTCAATCTTTTCATGTAAAAGGAAACATATTATTGAGGTTGATGATCAGCTCCCTGTAATTATTTCAGATAATAAAATCAGAGCTCTTGATTTATCTTTTTTACCTCAGATGGAAGAAGCCGGTATGGTTTACAAAGATGAAAATGGAAAAGCTGTTGATGTTTTAGATTTGGTGAAAGCTGCTGGTGTGAATACCATTCGTGTTAGAATTTGGCATCAACCTAAAGATAAACACAGTGGTTTTAATGAAGTGAAATTACTGGCTCAAAGAATCAAGGCTAAGAACCT
>JBMLOK010000397.1:0-8196 GCA_049243005.1 Bacteroidia bacterium
GTCATGAGAGTTTGTGATTTAACAGGTAAGCGTCCGATGGTAGGTAATAACGTGTCTCACTCAAATAGAAAGACAAAAAGACGTTTTTACCCTAATTTACAGGAAAAGAAATTTTTCATTCCTGAGGAAAATCGCTGGATCGTAATGAAAGTTTCGACCAAAGCGATTAAAACAATTAACAAGAAGGGCATTAGTGCCGTTTTAAATGATTATATCCGTAACGGACAAATCTAATAGGAGTAAAGATAATGGCTAAGAAAGGTAATCGTATCCAAGTAATTTTAGAATGTACCGAGCATAAAACTAGTGGTTTGGCCGGAACATCAAGGTATATCACGACTAAAAATCGTAAGAATACTACCGAACGTATCGAGTTGAAAAAATACAACCCGATTATGAAAAAAGTAACTGTTCACAAAGAAATTAAATAAGTAAGTCATGGCTAAAAAAGTAGTTGCAACTCTAAAAACCTCAGCAGGTAAAGATTACGCAAAAGTATACAGAGCTGTAAAAACCGAAAAAGGTTCTTACACTTTTAAATCTGAAATCGTTACGAACGAAGAGGTGAAAACTTACTTCAAGAAGTAATCTTATGTATCGTATTTATTGAAAAGCATTCTGTTTATCGGAATGCTTTTTTTTATTTTAGCAGCATCAATATGGGAATATTTAGTTTTTTCAGCAAAGAAAAGAAAGAAAAACTTGATCAGGGTTTAGAAAAAACCAAAACAAGTTTGTTTGATAAAATCAGCAAAGCTTTAGTTGGAAAGAGCTCTGTTGATGATGGTTTTTTGGATGAACTGGAAGAAATTCTGGTAAGTAGCGATGTGGGTATTGAAACCACACTGAAAATTATTGAAAGACTCCAAAAGCGCGTTGCTAACGATAAATACGTGGGTACTTCTGAATTAAATACCCTACTAAAAGATGAAGTCGGGAAACTTTTAGCTGAAAATAAAACTGAAATTCCAACAAACTTTGAAGATTTAAAAGGTCACAAACCCTATGTTGTGATGGTTGTTGGTGTAAATGGTGTTGGAAAAACAACTACCATTGGCAAAATGGCTAATCAATATAGAAAAGCCGGTAAAAAGGTTGTTTTAGGTGCTGGTGATACTTTTAGAGCTGCTGCGGTTGAACAATTAAAAATTTGGGGTAGCAGAAATGATGTACATGTAATAGCGCATGGAATGAATACTGACCCAGCTTCAGTTGCATTTGATACAGTAAAATACGCTATAGAAAACAATGCCGATGTTGCTATTATTGATACTGCAGGACGTTTGCATAACAAAATTGGCTTGATGAATGAATTAGGTAAAATCAAAAGAGTAATGTCGAAGGTACATGCTGATGCACCTCATGAAATTCTTTTGGTTTTGGATGCAAGTACAGGTCAAAATGCTTTCGAACAAGCAAAACAATTTACCGCTGCAACAGAAGTAAATGCTTTAGCTCTAACCAAATTAGATGGAACAGCAAAAGGTGGTGTAGTAATTGGTGTTGCTGATCAATTCAAAATTCCTGTTAAATATATTGGTGTGGGCGAAGGAATTGAAGACCTTCAGTTATTTGATAAAGTAGAATTTGTAGATTCTCTTTTTAAAGGTTAAGTCTAAAACTTATTCATTTTGAAAACAAAAACATTAAAAAAAGACAAGGTTAATATCATCACTTTAGGATGCTCTAAAAACATTGTTGATAGTGAGGTTTTATACAGTCAACTAAAAGCAAATAGTTTTGATGTTGAACACGAATCTCAGGATGATGATGCAAATATTGTTGTTATTAATACTTGCGGATTTATAGATAATGCCAAAGAAGAAAGTATCAATACCATCATTAGATGGGCTGAAGCAAAACAAGCCGGTGAAATTGATAAGTTATACGTTACAGGTTGTCTTTCTCAGCGTTATAAGCCTGATTTAGAAAAAGAAATTCCTGAAGTTGACCAATATTTTGGCACAACTCATTTGCCTCAATTATTAAAAACAATTGGTGCAGATTATAAACATGAACTTATTGGAGAACGTTTATTAACTACTCCTTCTCATTATGCCTATTTGAAAATTTCGGAAGGTTGCGATAGGCCTTGTTCATTCTGTGCAATTCCTATCATGAGAGGTAAACATCTTTCTAAACCTTTTGAGCAAATTGAAGCTGAAGTTAGAGGTTTAGTGAAAAATGGTACCAAAGAATTATTAATCATAGCACAGGATAGTACCTTTTATGGTTTAGATTTATATGGCGATAGAAAGCTTCCTGAATTATTAAGAAGAATTTCTGATGTTCCGGGTGCTGATTGGATTAGACTTCATTATGCTTATCCATCTCAATTTCCTTTGGAGGCACTAGATGTCATTCGTGAAAGAGAAAATATCTGCAAGTACATCGATATTCCTTTACAACATGTAAGTGATTCCATGCTCAAAATTATGAGAAGAGGAATCACCGAAAAAAGAACCCGAGATTTAGTTACTACCATTCGTGAAAAAGTTCCGGGAATAGCACTTAGAACTACTTTAATTGTTGGACACCCCGGTGAAACTGAGCAGGATTTTAATGATTTATGCAGGTTTGTTGAAGACAATAGATTCGATAGATTAGGCGTATTTACATATAGTCACGAAGATGGAACCCATTCAGGTACAATGGCTGATGATGTTCCTCAGGAGGTAAAAGAAGAAAGAGCTGCAATTATTATGGAAATTCAACAAGGAATTTCTTCAGAAATAAATAAAGAAAAAGTAGGTAAAACTTTTAAAGTTTTATTTGATAGAAAAGAAGGTGATTATTTTATTGGCAGAACCGAAGCTGATAGTCCTGAAGTTGACAATGAAGTTTTAGTAAAAGCTGATAAACAATATGCCCGAGTTGGAGATTTTGCTCAGGTAAAAATTGATAGTGCAGAGGATTTTGATTTATACGGATCAATCCAGTAAAATGCTTGAAAGAGTTAATTTAAACGAAACACCTTTAATTAATCCATTAGCATTGGATTATTTAAACAATGATGCCTTTTTGAAGGATTTTTTTTCATATTCACATGAACTAGGAAATTATGAAAGACTCATTCAAGCTAAATCAGATTTTCCTGAAACTAGAAGGAAACTATTGGTTGATGAATTAATCAAACAATACCAAAATGCCGGAATTGAATTAAAGGAAAACTCTTTAGTTAAGAAGCATATTCAGGATTTGGCCAGTGAAAATGCTTTTACAGTAACAACAGGCCATCAATTGGTTCTATTTGGTGGACCACTTTTTACTATTTATAAAATTCTTAGCACTTTAAAATTAGCGGCTGAATTAAATAAGGCTTATCCTGAAAAATCTATCGTACCTATTTTCTGGTTAGCTTCAGAAGATCATGATTACGAAGAAATAAAAAACACCTATGTAAATGGTGAAACTTTGGTTTGGAATACAGCTCACGATGCTGAACCGGTAGGGAATATAGTTTTAAATGGATTTGAAAATTTAATCTCTGAATTAGAACAAATCCTGCCAAATTCTGCTCAAAAATCAAGGCATTTACAAATAATTAGAAAGTCTTATCAAGACGGTTTTACACTTTCAAAAGCTACTTTAAAATACTTTCATCAAATATTTGAAGAATGGGGATTGGTAATTATCGAACCTTCTAATCCATTGTTCAAAGCAGAGGTGAAGTCTTTAATGATTTCTGATATTATTGAGCAAAATTCATTCAAGGCACAGTTGGTTTCTGATAGAATTTTATCGGAAAAGTATTCCCTTCAAATTGGAGCCAGAGAAGTTAACTTCTTTTATTTTACTGAAAATGGGAAAAGAATTTTACTAAAGAAAACACAAAAAGGGTTTTCATTGGCAGATTCTTCACAATCATTTTCTACATCTGAAATTGTAGAACTAATAGAAAAACATCCTGAAAGATTTAGTCCGAATGTAAATCTTCGACCTTTATACCAGGAAACTTTATTGCCTAATTTAGCTTATATAGGTGGTCCGGCTGAAGTTGCTTACTGGTTGCAGTTAAAGTCGATTTTTGATGCAAATAAACTTCCATTTCCTGCTGTTGTTTTAAGAATGATGCATTTGTTTTTACCTCCGGGATTAGAAAACAGGATGAATAGATTTGGTTTAAAAGCTAAAGATGCAATACTAAAATCAAATGATTTATCAGCAAAATATTTCGAAACAATAGGGGAGTCTTCAATTGAAAATCAGATTAACCTGATTTTAAATACCTGGCAGGAATTATATGAGTTAAGTTCAAAAGTTAATGATGAATTACAAGCTAGTATATTGTCGGAAAAACTAAAAGATAAAGCAGAATTAAAGTCTCTAAATAAAGATTACAAAGCAAAACGACTTGCAAAACACAATGAACGTTTGCAGAAATTAATGAAAGTAAGAGCGGAGATTTACCCGGCCGGCATTCTGCAAGAGCGAATTGAAACGCTGATGTGGTATGAATGTTTGATGGATAAATCTTTGGTTGGTGAATTGTATCAAACTTTAGATGTATTTCAACCAGAACTCTTAATGAGTTAAGCCTTTATAAATTAAGATTATTGTTACTAATTATTCCCAGCCAAAACCTTCATCATAGCTGCTGCTTTTAATAAACATTCCTCATACTCATCTTCTGGTATTGAATCGAATGTAATGGCTGAACCTACTTCAAAATTCAAGTACTTTTTTACTGAATTGTATTGTAAACTTCTGATTACAACATTGAGGTCAAAATCTCCATTGGGTTCTATATATCCAATTGCTCCTGAATATAAGCCTCTTTTAGTTTGTTCATATTGGTCAATTAGTACCATTGCTTTAACTTTTGGAGCGCCGGTCATACTTCCCATCGGAAATGCATTTTTTATGATTTGGGCGATATGTATATCATCCTGTAGCTCTGCACTCACTGTTGAAATCATTTGATGAACTTGTTTGAAACTATAAATTCCATACAATTCATTCACTTTTACAGTGCCGGTTTTTGCACTTTTTGCTAAGTCATTTCTCACCAAATCCACTATCATCAAATTTTCTGCTTTTTCCTTTTCTGAGTTCAAAAGAACTTGTTTATTGATTTCATCTGATGCTTCATTCTCACCTCTTTTCGATGTGCCTTTTATTGGTTGAGAATATATGAATTGACCTTCTTTTTTAATAAATCTTTCAGGACTTGCTCCCATCATATAAAGCCCATTTAAATTTGCAAAAACAGAAAATGGAGTAGGAGATAATTTGTTTAATTCCTGATAGGTTTTATAAGGATTTATTTCGACGTTTTTAGCATAGAATTCAGTGCAATAATTCAACTCATAAACATCACCATCTATAATATGATTTCTTATCTGTTTAACAGTATGAATATAATCTTCTTTATTAACTTTTGCTTGAACTAAAATACTTGGATTTTCAATTGGAATCTCAATTTCTGTTTGATTTATTTTCTCCCAAAAATCTAAGCTTGAATAACTAATTTCTCCATTTGTTTTTACTCGTATAAAATCTTCAGGTACAATTGCGGTCAAGTCCGGAAATCCAATAGGGTCAAGGTGTGCCGAATGTAGATGTTCTATTTCATTCTTTAAATCATAGGATAAAAATAGCAGGATATATTCACTTTTGTTTGAATCAATAAAGTTTTGCAAATCACTAAATGCATGAGTACAATTGCTGTTTAGAATTTGCTTATAACCAACAGCAAAAATGTATTCAGTACTTTGAAGTTGAAATGCATTTTTTTGTTGATTATTATCTAAAATGGTGCAATAGGAATAGGTCTTAGATATACTCAAACATTTTTGTTTAAGTATATCTAATTCTTCTGCTTTAAAATTCATTTAAACATTACCTTTCTTTAGTTCATTTACGGCATGCTCACAAGCTCTTGCAGTAAAGGCTAAATATGTTAAAGATGGATTGATACATGAGCTTGAAGTCATAAAACTACCATCTGTTATATAAACATTTGGTACTTCATGTAATTGATTATTTCCATTTACTACTGAAGTTTTAGGGTCGTTACCCATTCTGGCTGTTCCCATTTCATGGACGGCTCTTCCTCCAACAGTATTGTAATAAAAGCTTCTGATATTTTTAAATCCGGCTTTTTCTAGCATTTCCATTCCATGATTTTTTTGGTCTTCTACCATGGCTTTTTCATTTTCACCAAATTCAAAATTTATTCTCACAATTGGTAATCCCCATTGGTCTTTTTGCTCCTTATCTAATGTAACCTGATTGGTTTCATAAGGCAAACATTCTCCTCTCGACATCATCCAAAATGTCCATGGGCCAGGTGTAGTTAATTTCTCTTTGAAATCTTTTCCAAAACCGCCTTCCATTTTCATTCTATCAGGCCATTCTGCGCGTTCACCATCGCCTTGATAACCAAATCCTCTTTTATAGTTTCTACTGATTTTATCACCTTCAATATTTTGAAACCTTGGGATATAAACTCCTGCTGGTCTTCTACCTTGATAGTATTTGTCTTTAAAATCATCATGCTCGCCATAAGCTCCGCCTCCATAAGGATGATCCATCAGGTTTTTTCCAACCATTCCACTTGAATTACCCAAACCATTTGCATGGCGGTCTGAAACCGATTGTAACAATATTGCTGCAGTATTTATTGTTGATGCATTGATGAAAATTATTTTGGCATAAAATTCAGTTACTTCTTTAGTGTTTGCATCAATCACTCTTACTCCTATAGCTTTTCCAGTTTTATTATCTATTAAAACTTCTTTTACAATGGCATCATTCAATAAACTCAAATTTCCAGTTGCAAATGCTGCAGGTAAACTAGCAGAATTGCTACTAAAATATCCGCTAAACGGACAACCTCTAGCACATAAATTCCTGAATTGACAAGGCCCACGACCTTTTAATCCTTTGGTTAAATTAGCTACTCTGGCAATGGTGATTACTCTATCGGGAAAATGTTTTTGATTACTTGCAGCTAGATGTTGCTCAATACAATTCATTTCCATTGGGTCCATAAAAACACCATCTGGTAATTGTTTGAGTCCTTCTGCTTTGCCACTAACACCAACAAATTGCTCAGCATAATCATACCAAGGAGCTATATCTTTATAACGAACAGGCCAATCAACACCAATTCCTTCTTTAGCATTGGCCTCAAAATCTAAATCTCCGAGTCTGTAACATTGTCTACCCCAAGTAAGTGAACGACCACCTGTTTGGTAGCCTCTAATCCAAGCAAATGGTTTTTCTTGGATATATGGATTTTCTAAATCGTTTACAAAAAAGTGCTTATTACTTTCATCACAAACAGAACTTTGAATGGCTTGTTTTTGAATATCCTCATTTGTCATTTTTAAACGATTTTCAAATTGCCATGGGTTAAGCATTGCTGTAGGATAATCCGTAATATGTTCTACTTTTCTACCTCTTTCAATCACTAAAGTTTTTAATCCTTTTTCACATAATTCTTTGGCTGCAAAACCTCCGCTTATACCAGAACCAATGACGATTGCATCATAAGTTTGTTGCTGCTTTGCATTGCCTGTATTGATATAAACAGAATCTGTTTGAATGCTATCTGTACTTAATGAATCTTTACTCATAATTATTTGGTAGCCCAGGATTTTTGACCCGGATTAAGTGTAATACAACCTAAAAATTTACCAGGGACATAGTCATATGCTAGACCTTGGTTCATACCTTCCATTGAAGTACAATATGCTTCACATGTAAGTTCTTTTAATGTTCCAAAAAATGAATCTCCCAAAACTTTCTTTTGAAGTTTTCCTGCGCTACCTGGCAATGATTTTCCCGATGATTCAGCTTCAGATAATAACTCAATTCTTTGTTCTTCGGAGCAGTTTTCATAATTTAAATCAAATCTACTATTTGCTTTTTGTTGAATCGCAGCTAATCCATTAACAAATCTGTTTTGAGTTTTTTTATCATAACATTTTTGAATCATTTTAGCGATATAAACACCTGCATTTGCATCACCAGCTCCAGGAGAATCTGTTCTTGGAATTATGGTTTGAGCCAAAGCGTTTAAAAGAGGGATTTGATTTTGTAGAGAGGCTAAATCCGGAGTTTTGAATATTTGGTAGGCATTCCATGAGCCTATTCCTCCAATGATTGCTGTTCCTCCAAAAAATAAAGATTTTAATACCGTTCTGCGTTTCATACTTAGGGATATAAAGCGAATATATAAAAATCTAT
>JBMLOK010000398.1:0-4892 GCA_049243005.1 Bacteroidia bacterium
TTCATGGGTATGGGCGAAAAGATGGAAGCATTAGATGTTTTTCATCCTGATCGTATGGCCCAAAGAATTTTAGGAATGGGTGATATCGTAAGTTTGGTTGAAAAAGCCCAAGCTGTATTTGATTCTGATGAAGCAGAAAAAATGCAGAAGAAACTTTTAAAAGACCAATTTACTTTTGAAGATTTTTATGCTCAAATCCAACAAATCAAAAAAATGGGTAACCTGAAAGATTTGATGGGAATGATTCCTGGAGTTGGTAAAGCTGTAAAAGACATAGATATTAGTGATGATGCATTTAAAGGAATTGAAGCCATTATTAATTCGATGACACCGGATGAAAGAAAAACTCCTGATATCATCAATGGCTCAAGAAGAAAAAGAATTGCTACAGGAAGTGGAACCGATATTCAACAAGTTAATCAGTTACTAAAGCAGTTTGAAGAAATGCGTAAAATGATGAAAAGCATTGGCAAATTGCAAGGTGCAGGAAGAAGTTTAAGAGGAATGCCATTTGGCAGATAATCACAGAAATGAATTAAATTAAAGGGAGAAATCGAATTGATTTTTCCCTTTTTTATTTTTTTGGTTTGATTTTTTTTCTCGATTTTCTACCACTATTTACTTCAAAAGGAGGTTTCACTAACCAATTTAAAATTATAAGAATCAAGATATTAAATTTACCATCTTGAAAAAAATTGTCATATTTTTATTTCTGTATTGTTTAATAGGTCGGGTTTGGGCCCAAGACCCATTTTATCGTTTAATTGGCAAAAGTGAAGGACTTCCATCTAATTCAGTTTATGATGTATTTCAAGACAGCAAAGGATTTATATGGTGCTCACACGATGAAGGTTTAAGTAAATATGATGGATTTACCTTTAAAACTTATTCCAGCAAAGAGCAAACATCAAAAGCAGGTTCCTATATAAGAGAAGATAAATTTGGGAGAATATGGTATTCTAATTTTGATGGCTTTTTATATTATGTTGAAAACGAAACATTAAAGGAATTAAAAATGAGTAAGCCATTTGGTTATACTCGATATGGGATTAATGATAAATATGTATTTGTTATTGTACAAAATGGCATTGAGATTTTTGATTTAGAGAGTCTTAAATTACTTAAAAAGAGAAATAATTCGCTTCGGAATTTTGTTTCATCCTTAAATTTTAACAATAGTTTTTATGTTCAATTGGATTCAATCATTGTATTTGAATCCTTAGATGAACCCACTAAATTTTCAGTTAAAAATCAACCCGGATTTGTTCCAAATATGAATATGATTTATTCGAATTCAGAAGGAATTTTATTTGCAGGAAAAGAAACAAAAGGTGAGAATAATTTTCAATTGAATAAAGGTAATAATGTCAAAATAATACAATCTAAATTCAAAGGTTTTTTTCAGAATTATTCTGTAACAGATGGAATTTACTGGGCTTGTGCTCAAAGTGGAGTTTTGGGTTTTGATTCAAAGAATAATTCAGAATTTAATAACGGAAAAGTCTTTTTTACTGACTACAATTTATCATCTGTATTTAAAGATAAAAGAGGAAATTTTTGGTTTTCCACCTTGTCTGATGGATTAATATTTGTGCCGGATTTATACATTAAACGTCTGACGATTAAAAATGAGAAACCACTTAAAATTATAGAAAAAAATAATGGTTTTTTTATAGGTACACGTTCAGGTAAAGTACTTTTGAATGATTTGAATGGTAATGCAAAGGAAATTTCTGGGGATAAGCAGCATGAGGTTATTTCTGTGGTTTACGATTCTTTGAATGGAAATTTATTTTGTAGTTCAAGAGGTTTAGATGTTTTTGATAAACATTACAGAAATATCTATAGAAAGACATTTTCATTAAAGGATATCTGTAGAATAGATAAAAACTATTATGCATATGCATCTTCGGGTAATATTGGCTTGATAAATATTTCAGGAAAACCTGCGGGTTCAATTTGGGATAGCCTCCATTTTTCCAACTTAATTCAAAATGATAAAACCCTATCATCCATAGATCCACTTACAATCAGAGGAAAATCAGTTACATATTCCTCTGGTTTAAATTCAATATTTTTTGCAACTAATTTAGGATTGTACATAGCAAATCCTTCTGGAGTAAAAGAATTAAAATTTGGGGATGAATCTGTTTTTATTAAAAAATTACAATCTAGTTTTAATCGTATTTTTTGTTTGAATGGAAATGGTCGTTTGTTTGAAATAATTGAAGGTAAGGAATTCAAAAAATTAAATGTTCCATCAAATATTAAAGATATTAAATGCAGTGGAAACTTTTTGTTTTTAATAACTGAAGAGCATTTGTATCAAATAAATTTAAAGAAGCCGGGTGATGTATATATCCAGTTGGAATACATTGCAAAAGGACAAGAAATTAATGATGTTGTATTTTTAAAAAACCAATTGGTAATTGCTACCAATATGGGATTGGTTATAAGTGAAAAGAATGAAAATAATTTAGAAACTTATAAAGCGCCATTTTATATCAATTATTTAAAAATTGGTAACAAAAGGGTAAGTAATTTTTTAGGAGAAGAATTTAATTCCTACGAAAATGAGGTTGAAATTAACTATTCAATCCTTGATTATAACAAAGCAAACGAGCTTTCTCTATTTTATAAAATTAATGAAAATGATTGGGTTCAATGCTCCAATAATTCAAGAAATATCAATCTTCCGTCCTTATCGCCAGGTAAGTATAAAATTGAATTTAAGATTGGAAATTATGAAATAGAAAATCAAAAGATAGAATTCGTAATTAAAAAACCAATCTATTTTCAATGGTGGTTTATACTAATTGCTTTGATAATTGTTACAGGTTTTTTAGCAATTGTTTACCAAATTAGATTGCAGCGAATTAAAATTGAAAATAGACTAAAACTGGAAAAAATTGAATTGCAGAAAAGTTTGGGTCAATCTATGTTAACAGCTATTAAATCTCAAATGAACCCACATTTTTTTTATAATGCACTCAATACAATACAGTCTTTTATTTATTCTGATGATAAAAAGAAAGCCTCATCTTATTTGGCAAAATTTTCGAAACTTACCCGATTGATATTAGAGATGTCGGAAAAGGAAACAGTAAGTTTGGCTGATGAGATAATTGCCTTGCGATTATATCTTGAGTTGGAAGAAGTAAGGTTTGAAGAAGTGGAATTTCATTACTCAATTATTCTTAATAATAAAATTGAATCTGAAATGGTGCAAATCCCATCAATGATGATTCAACCATATATTGAAAATGCAATTAAGCATGGATTATTACACAAACTTGGAAGAAAAGAGCTGGAAATAAGAATTTGGCAAGATGTTGGAATTCTTATTGTGGAAGTTGAAGACAATGGGGTAGGAAGAGATAAATCATCTAAAATTAATGCTAGTAAATATGAAAAATGGAAATCGTTTTCAACTGGAGCAAATGAAAAACGATTAGAAATTTTAAATAGAGGTAGAAGCAAAGCAATTGGAGTTGCAATTCAAGATAAAGTAGATGAAAATGGCCTCCCAACAGGCACTTTGGTTAAAATAAGTATTCCTTTAAATAATTAATAAATGAGCAAAATTTACAAAGTAATAATTATTGATGATGAGCCTAGAGCAAGGGCTTTGCTAAAGGGAATGTTGAATGAATATTGCCCAGATTTAAAAGTAATTGATGAGTGTGAAAATTTACCATCCGGAGTTTTATCTATTAAGGCTTATCAACCTGATTTGGTATTATTAGATATTGAAATGCCGGGTTATAGTGGATTGGAAATATTAGATTTTTTTAAAGGTAAGGAAATAGATTTTTCAATCATATTCACTACAGCCTACAATCAATATGCAATTAGAGCATTTAAGTTATCTGCAATTGATTATTTACTAAAGCCAATTGAGGCTCAGGAATTGGAAGATGCCATTGCCAGATTCAGGGCATTAAAAACAAAAACCAATTTTAATGTTGATTCATTTGCAGAAATTTTAAAGCCTGATGGTCCTTCAAAAATTGCAGTACCTGTAGGAAATACAATTCAATTTATTGATTTAGATGATTTAAGATTTTTTAAAGCTGATAGTTCATATACAGAAATATGGCTTAAAGGTGGACAACATATTATTGTTAGTAGAACTTTAAAGAATTTTGAAGAAGCATTGGAAGGAAATGTTAATTTTTTTAGGTGTCATAAGTCATACTTAATTAATATAAAATCGATTCTAACTTATGTTAAATCAGAAGGCGGATACTTAATTTTAGAATCTTATCCTGATTTATCAATTCCAATAACATCAGATAGAGTTCAGTATTTAATGGACCAAAAACTATTGGTAAAAAGGTAAGTGTAGTTCTTTTTTTTGACGAATAATCGAAATAAAATGAGTTGTTTTTTACGTAGGTTCGATTTTAATAATCCAATTTACTATGAACAAACAAATTCTTACCCATAGAAATAATATCCATATTTCAGGTTCTGGAGAAGAAACATTATTTTTTATACATGGATATGGATGTAATCAGGTAATGTGGCGATATATTGTACCTGATTATGCTGATAAATACAAAATTGTTTTAATTGATTTAGTAGGTACAGGTTTATCCGATAGTTCTGCCTATCAGTTTAGTAAGTATTCATCCTTGGAAGCATATGTTGATGATATCATTGAAATATGTGAAATATTTGAATTGAAAAATATTCATTTAATCGGTCATTCAGTAAGTTCAATGATTGCAGCATTAGCAACCATTAAAAAGCCGACCTTATTTAAGAAACTCATCATGCTTTGTCCATCACCGAGGTATATTAATGATGAAAACTATATTGGTGGATTTCAGAAAAATGAAATTGACCAATTAATTGAGGTAATGGATTTAAATTATTTCGAATGGGTA
>JBMLOK010000398.1:4992-7294 GCA_049243005.1 Bacteroidia bacterium
TTTTTTGAGTTTCATGTCAACCCCGTTTTACATTTATCAGGAATATTAAAAGAGGTAAAACTTGATTTTAAAAAGAATAATGGTTCATTAATCAATGTATTGGTTAATTTAAGAGTAGTTCATGATGAAGGCAATGAATTAAAGGAAATTCAAGTTACAGTTTTTGATTTCACACAAAGAGAGAATTTTGAAAAGGAAATACTTCAAACAAATAAAAAATACGCAGAACTTGTAGAAAAATTACAAGAACAAAATCAACAGATAAAGGAAATCAACTCAAGAATTGAAGCCTTGTTGCAGGATACTCCAATTGGTGTTTTTGAGTTTACATTAGATGCAAAAGGTAAGATGGATTTTACTTATGCAAATGATGAGTTTTATGGAATTTTTTCTCCAATACTTGATAAAGCTAAACAGATTGATGTTGAAATTCTAATTTCACATATATGTGTAAATGATAGAGAAAGAGTTGTAAAAAGTATCTACGACTCTTATGAAAACATGACTTTATTTAAAGAAGAATTTGAAATCTGTTTTAACGAAAAGGAAAAGATATCTTTAAGGTTTATTTCACATCCAATTAGTAAAGTTGAAGGTAAAGTTGTTTGGAATGGTTCAGTGGAAAACATCACTGAAAAAAAGGCACTTGTAGATAATCTTCATTTTTTTAAACAAGGATTTGCAGATAAAAAATCAAGATTTGAATTATTAACAAGCTTTAATAAAATAGGATATTGGGAGCTGAATATAAAAACAGGAGAAGGTATAGTAAATCATGTTTTTTATTCCTTGTTAGATAGAAAATTGCCTGAAAACATTTTCGAAAATAAAACTAATTTTTTTGAAGAATACGTAATGTATCTGCATCCTGATGATTTAGAAAATTTTAGTACAACTAGAAAAGACTTTGAAAAGAATAATTCCGAATATTTTGAGTTTGAAGGAAGAATGCTTCATAATAAAGGAAATTGGATTTGGATATGGACCAAAGCTTCTTTGGTAAAAGAAGGAACTCAGGATTTGTTAATAGGAACTTGTATAGATATTACTCAGCAAAAAGAACTCGAAGAAAAAGAATTAAAAAATAACGAAATACTAAAGGAAAATAATAAGAAGTATGAGGAAATACTAAACAATTCAAGTGATTTGATTTTTTCTTTGGATAGTAACCTGAAAATAGATTTCGTAAATAAAACTTGGTTATGTAAAACATTATATGATGAATCTGAAATTATTGGACAACCTGTTTTAAATTTTATTGATAATTCCGAGAAGGATAATATTACTCAGATTTTTAATCAATTATCCTTTAAAGAAACTGTTTTGGAAGTGGAGATGAATATGCTAAACAAACAAGGAAAAAAATTGAGTTGTTTGGCTAAATTAAGTTCTACTTTTTCTTCTGGTACAGGTTTAAATATAAGAGGTTATCTAAAGGATATCACAGAGGAAAAAGAAGTAAGCCTACAGTTGGATCAAACTTTAAATAATATCAAGGATGGATATGCATTTATAGATTCAAACTTCAATATTCTTGAATGGAACAAATCGGCAGAACGAATTTTAAATCTAGAAAAGAAACTAGTTTATAATAAAAACATTTTCGAATTGTTTCCGGAAATGGCTAATAGTTATTTGTTTAATAAGGTTAAAGGATTGTTTGATTCAAAGTTATTTGGAGATTTTGAATATTTTAGTGCCAATTTGAACACATGGTTACATCTAATATTTACTCCTACCTTAAGTGGAATGGCTATCTTATTTAGTGATATAACTGAAAGAAAACGCCAAGAAGGATTGCTAAGATTGGAAACGAATGTTTATAGTAATTATTTAAACAATACCAATGAAGATATTGATGGATTATTAGAAACAATTTGTAAGCAAATAAAAGAGTTTCATCCATTGATGATATTTTCAACATTAAAAGTAATTAACTCAAGAATTTACAACTGGATATCACCCGATTTACCTCAAGATTATTTGAAGGATATAGAAGGAGCATCTATAGGACCTAAAGTTGGATCTTGCGGTACAGCTGCTTATATTAAAAAGGATGTAATTGTTGAAGATATATTCAATGATAAACTTTGGGAAGATTATATGCCATTAGCTATTAAATATAATTTGGGAGCATGTTGGTCATTTCCAATTTTTTCAGAAGAAAATGAAGTAATAGCAACATTTGCAATTTACCATAAGACACAAAAACTGATGTCCTCGGCTGAATTTAATACCATCGATAAAGTTCGTTTTTTAATTCAGAGTTTACTTCAAATTAATAGCAGCAAGTTAAAACACA
>JBMLOK010000399.1:0-5300 GCA_049243005.1 Bacteroidia bacterium
GATACTTCAAGCACTGCAGAATTGGTTCCCGGTAATCCAAATGGCACTAGTTTTTGCTCCCATGATTTCATTCCTCCTAATGATGTTTCCATTATTTTGGTTTGATATGGATTCGCATTCCTCACATCTAATTCAACTTCATAAACAGCTTTTGAACCGCCTGAACTTGCAATTACTTTTACTTTTCCAATGCCGGTATTTTTTAGCACTTTTAAATCAAATTCTACAATATCATCGCCCGGTTTACTAAACTTAATTGATTTTTTATTCGAGCCTGATGCTTTAATTAATTCATTGGTTACTATTTCAACTTCTACATTTCTTACCTGATTTTCCAATGCAAAAATTGTAACTGGAAGTTTAACATTTTCTCCCGGACCTAATACTCTTGGTAAGGTTGCCAATACCATCAAAGGTGATTTTACTGGAACAGCTTTTTCTGCAAATCCGTAAGCTCCATCATAACCTGCAACTACCATTACTCTTACAGAGCCAATATAGTTTTCTATTTTAATCTGATGTTTGGCTGTTTCTCCAGCTTTTAAATGGAATGGACCAATAAACTTCACTACTGGTTTAAATCTGTTGGCTTTGTTTTTGTCTGATTTTCTGTCAATTCCTTCATCACCACCAATACTTAAAATACGATTCATTTGCATTCCAAATGCTCCCATTACATAATCATACAGGTCAAATGATTTTACTCCCAATGCTTCTCTTGCATAAAATTTACTGTAAGGGTCAGGAGTTTTAAATCTTGTTAAATCTAATAAACCTTCATCAACAACTGCAAGCGTGTAAGTCATTGCTTTTCCGGTTGCCTCCGAAACACTGATGTTTGAGTTTTCATCAGGACGAATCACCGCAGCTGTTGTAATTACAGGTTTTAAAATGGTTTGAGGATCCTGAACAGTAATTGGAACCATGCCGTAAAGACGAATTGGTAAATCATTCAGAACTTGCGCATGTGGTTGCAATAATGTTACATGAACATATACATTTGGCATCATGTCTTTGCTTACAGGTAAACTAAAATTTGTTTGTCCTTGTTTGGCATCCACCCAATGTGTTTCTATTACTCTTGAGCCTGATTCAACACTAATTAATGCTCTTCCTCCCAATGAACTTGGGATGGAAATTTGCATATTTTCACCAACTTTATACAATTGTTTATCGGTGCTAAAAGTGAGCATGCTGGCTTCAATCGGATTGTCTCTTTGTTCTCTTCCAGCCCATCCCGGCCAATCGCAATAGAAAGTTTTTGATGTACTATGTCCATCTTCTTCCTGAATTTTTACCAGGTATCTTCCCCAATCAGGATAATTGATTCTGAATTTGAAAACGCCTTTTCCATTAACAATTTGTACGTCCTCTTCTTTTAAAACCTGATAGCCTTCATCCTCATTGTACATTCCCAAATCATCTTCTGAACGATCCCACCACCATCTCCAGTTTATTTTAAATAGTTTGGCATGAACAGTTTTTGATCCAGAAGTATAACTACCATCAGGATTTAAATTTACTATCTGAACTGAATGTGTTGTATCCGTTAAAAGCATTCCCCTGGCTTTATCACCTTTAGGCATTTTAACTCCATAATAACTGCTATAAGGATGATATGGAATACTGATTCTGTCGATACTGAAATTTCCACCTGCTTCAAATACTTTCGTAATAAATGAGGCATTCAAAACACCTGCAGATCTGCTTTCAGGATTTAAATTGGTAGAGATTGTTGCTTCACCATTTTGATTCAGTTTATTATCAAAAATCGTTTTGTTTTCTGCACTAAAGTTTCTGGTATAATCATCAAACTGATATTCTTCAAATCGTTTAAAGGTAGTTTTTTGTTGACTTAGTGAAACATCTACCTGTGCTCTTAAACCGCTCGCAGGAGAGCCATGCAGCCATTTCGAACGTAGTAAAGTTTTGATTTCATCATCTTTACTTAAGTATGTTTTGCCAAAATCGAATTCTATTTTTAAACGATTGGGCATCACCGTTTCAATCTTCAAAGTTTTTTGGAAAGTAACTGAACCAGCTTTGATTTTAACGGTCCAGTTTCCTGTTGCAGCTTCTGCATCTGTTGATGTTCTGAAATTGTAAAATCCATTCACAGATTTGCTTTCAACCTGACGTTTATGTAATACACCAGATGCATCATATAATTCCATACTTACAGGATGCACTGCTGGTAATACTTTGTTTCTATCTTCAAGAATAAAGCTTAAAAAGATAGAATCTCCCGGTCTCCAAACGCCTCTTTCACCATAAATAAATCCTTTTAATCCTTTTTGAACGATGTCTCCTGAAATATCAAAATGTGATACAGGTAATGATGATCCATCATCCAGTTTTAAATAGCCTTTTTGCTTTTGATAAGTTGCAACCAATAAAAATGCTTTCCTGTTTAATTTGGTTTTTGCCATTCCATCGCCATCAGATTTTAAACTAACAATTACCTGTTGTTGAAAATCTAAAACATCTAATTGTACACCTGATAATGGTTTGGTTGTTTTGATATCATTTACAAAGAATATAAAATCATCATTGCTTCCTTTTTTCGACATCAAACCAAGATTAGATGACATGAAGTTTTTGCTTGCCCATCTATCAGGATTATAGTACGATTTTTTACAAGGATCATCTCTTTCATTCCAATTGTATTCGTTGTCGTAATAATCTTCGCTGGCATCCCAATAACTCGATTCCTGGCCACCTTCCCAGTTTTCTCCTTCAAAGCCATTCATATCATCACTCATATCATCATTGTCGGCACCACTTGGCTCACCGCATGAATAAATTGCATAAGCTTGTTTATAAGAGATTTTTACGTTGTAAATCGCACCGGGTTCAGCATTAACCAATTCTTCCAGATTAATGGCAAACTGATTAGGTTTATGTAAATCAACCAATCTGTCTACATCTAGTTTAATGGTCTTTTTAATAACAGGTCTGCCTACACGGGTCATTTCATAATGTCCTTGTAAATTATTTACCTGTAAAAACTGTGCTACATTGTTTTCATAAATTCTGATAACAGTTACATCAACTGCTTTTAATGAAACAGCTTCAAAAGGAATAATCAGTTTATCTGAAGATGGCATGATAATTCCTTTTCCGGTGAATTTTACTGAAGGTTTTAATTCTTCAAACATTACATCAGCTTTGTATTCATTTTTGAAAGGAAGATTTAAAATGTTTTTTACACCAGGGAAAACTCTGATTAAATATGAGCCAAATAATCTTGATTCCGGATAACATTTAATGGTATTTCCTTCAATTGTAAATTTGAAATCAACTGATTGGTTTTGCAGATTGGAATTCGAAAATTGAATCAAACCACTTAAATCCTGATTGGCTAAAATTGGGTCTGAAAAATGAATAAATATCGATTGTTCTTCTCCATTACTAATTTCTGTTTTAATAACTTTGAAATCTCCCATTGCAGGAATAATCAGGCTGTGTTTGCCTTTTAAATCAACACCTAAGGCATCACCATCCCATTCAATTACAACTTCACTCTCTTTGGTTTTTCTGATTAAACTATCAACTATATAACGATGCGTTTTTCTATCAGCAGCATGTTCCCATTTGATGCTGTATTTTTTTCCTTCCTGACTTACTTTTAATAATTGTTCTACCTTTTTTTCATCATCAGCATCGGCAGTTAATAATTCGCCGGTAATTCTTTGGTAAACCAATTTTTCTTTATCGGTTGTTTCCATCACTGGAAATGAAACTTCAAAAGATTGTTGAATAACAGTAAATCCAAATTCAAATTCTTCCAGCTCTTTTGGAACATCCATTAGTTTTCCTAAAGCAAATTCTGCTTCATAAGTTTCTCCTGATTCTAGCGGTTCATCGGGTTTGAACTCAATTGTATTGGCATCAATCCATTTAGTTTTTCCTTTAATTGATGGACTAAAAGAGAATAAATCGGTTTCAATATTAAGTTTTAAACTATCAGTAATTTGGGCAGATAATTGAATTTTAATACTGGCTTCTTTTGAAACACTTCCTGCTGTGTAGGCACTAATGTATTTCGCAAATTCGGGGTTAATCTTTCTTTTTTTAGCTGAATTTCCTGAATTGGCATAAACATAAAAGCCTAAACTAGATATTAGGGCAGTTATAATAATCCAGGTAATTTTACTTTTTAAGAACAAAGTAGAGGGAGTTTTGCTTGTCATAGATTGGGTATGCTTGAATGGATAAATCTAATAAAAAAATGGATAAAAAAAATTTTTGATTTAAGATTTAAGGGATTCCTAAAAAAACTAAACTGACTTAAAATTGTCTAAATTTCTGTTTAAATTATGTTCTATTCAGATTCTATTTTTATATTCCCCAAAAATGCCAAATATGAAAGTTATAATAAGTTTCTTTTTCGTCCTTATTTTCAGTCTTTCTTACGGAAATATTTTTCTGATTGGTGGTCCAATGTTATTTCAACAAACCTTAACTGAAGAGCAAAAAATTACTGAATTAATTAATTATGTTGAAAAATCGGAGGCAATGTTTGTTCGCAATGGCTCTGAATTCAGCGGAGCGAAGGCTGCTGAACATTTGAGAATGAAGAGAAAAAAGGCAGGTTCAAGAATCAAAACAGCTAAAGATTTTATCGATTATATCGCAAGCAAATCATCTTCATCAGGTGAACCTTATTTCATGAAGTTCAAAAACGGACAAAAAATTCAGGTTAGAGATATTTTGCCTCATGAACTAAAAAAGATTGAAGCTCGTCCAATAGGTTTTTTAAGAGGTGGCTCGAAAACGGGAGCGAAGTCAATTGCTTAAATTTATCTTGTTTTCCAATTTGATTCTAGACCCATAAAATCTTCCAAGTGATAAACATGGTCAGAGAAATAAAATAAAATTGTAC
Organism: Bacteroidia bacterium; assembly: GCA_049243005.1. Lineage (GTDB taxonomy): Bacteria > Bacteroidota > Bacteroidia > UKL13-3 > UKL13-3 > CAISCU01. The sequence continues at coordinate 4,886 of JBMLOK010000399.1, forward strand.
GTTCATCGACAATAGTATATTTTTTTCTTTTTTCAACAGGAAGTTTTTTGAGTTCAGGAAAGTATTTTAGTGGCACAATAACCTCTCTTCCATCAACTAGTTTAATTGAAATCTTACCAGGAAGATCGAAGTTTAATTTCGATATGCTTAGCGTAGCCTTTAAAAGTGGTGATACCATTTTATCATTTTCTTTTTCATGAAAATACAACGACACCTTTTTGGTTAATTAAACTAATCAACTCGGTATTGTTTTCGTTGATGCTATTGGCTTCGAAAATAAATTTGTAATCTACCATTTTTCCATCAATAAAAGCGCTAAACCAATACTGACTATTTAATCCAAAAACATCTTCAGTAATTGGTTCTATTTTTTTGTATGAAATGGGTTCTACTTCTTTTAAGAAATGTCGGAGTT
>JBMLOK010000400.1:0-16684 GCA_049243005.1 Bacteroidia bacterium
TTTTTTTGAAATTTGAATAGCAGTGAGTTTAAAGAGATTATGCTTAATTCTGATTAATTCTTATTTGATTTAATTTACTCTGAAATTAAAGCCTTATTTTGCGAGTCAAAATGTAGACTTCTAATATTATAAACATGATCCAGTACTTCAAAAGCACCTATAATAGGCTTGAGGAAATCGGGCAATACGAAAAAAATTGCTGGATCAATGTTGTAAGTCCTACAGGAAAAGAAGTTCAAATGTTGTCTACTTCTTTATTATTACCTCCAGAAGTTTTTAATGACCCGTTGGATCCAGATGAAAACGCGCGTGTTGAAAGTCATAAAAACTGCATGCTTATTGTTTCAAGGATTCCTGTTGAAAATACAAAAGGGGAGGATTTACCTTATACTACAATTGCTTTGGGTATTGTAATTAAACGTGATTTAATAATAACGATTTGTAGCCGACCAACTGAAGTTATTCAGGTTTTTAAAGAAAATAAAATCAAAAACTTTTATACCCATTTAAAGGAAAGATTTGTGATGCAATTGTTCTTAAAATCATCGGTATTATACCTTAAATTTTTAAAGGATATAAATAACAAAGCCAATGATATTGAAACTATGTTGCATCGCTCAACCAGAAATAGAGAATTATTAGAACTACTTTACCTGGAAAAAAGTCTTGTATATTTTAGTACTTCATTAAAGGCAAATGAGCTGATGATGCAGCGTTTACAGCGCTTAAACTTACCTGAAATCTCAAAAGAAAGAGAAAAGGAGTTAATTGAGGATGTAAATATTGAAACCAGACAAGCTATTGAAATGTCGAATATTTATAGCAATATTTTAGGAAATATGATGGGAGCACATTCTTCTATTATTTCTAATAACCTCAATATTACCATTCGATATTTAACATCAGTAACGATTATTTTATCACTTCCAATTTTAGTTGCAAGTGTATATGGTATGAATGTTGATTTACCTTTTCAACACAATCCGTATGCATTTTGGATTGTTGTATTAATGGCAATTGTTTTATCGGTTTTTGGAGTTTTCTTCTTTAGAAAGAAGAACTTATTTTAATCTAAAGAGCAATTTCTCCGGCTTCGAGTGCCTTATCTAAGTCAATCCAAATGATAGTTAAATCATAAGTTGTATAACAAATAACAACTCTTTTTATACCTTCTGGAGTAGGAAATTCCTGTAAGCTGGCAATTTTATAAGAGTGACCGCCCATTACACAAGGTAAACGCTTTGCATCAATGCTAGTATTTTTCTCAAAAAATGCCTCTATGAGGCCTTCACCAGTTTCTTTTTTTACTTTCTTTTTATCGTAAGCCTGATTTCTAGCATAAACATCAATTCCTTCAAATTCTTTTTTACCTTTTTTACATGGATTAATCTTGATTAGTGAACCTACTTCAAGATTTACCTTTACTTCAATTTCTTTTTCCTGAGCAAAAGAATTCAATGCTGATAAAGCAAAGAAAATTAGAATGATATATTTAAAATATGTTTTCATCTGACCAATTGATTGTTTCTATAAAGTTCTACTTTTCTTAAAACACCATTTTCGTCATAATACCTCCAGGTACTATCTTTAGAATTGCGTTTATAATATCCACTACTTTCCAAAACGCCATTGATATAATAACTTGTATAGGGTCCATTTTTTATAATGACGGTTTTATTAATCAGTTCTTCATCGTTTTCTGGATTAATAACCATTTGGAATTCAAGAATATAATGAAAAATTTCCTTGAAATGTTTTTTAGCATCATCATAAAAAGTTTTTCCCATTCCATCATCACTTATATCTTGGGCTTTGCAATGAAAGGAATAACAAAGGAAAAACGAAAAAATGAATAGTAGTCTTAAACTTTTCTTTATCATATTAAAAACCGGTTTTGCCCCAGTTTTCTAATTCAGTTGGGGTATATAATTCTGGAAAGAAAATTCTGAATTGAAATCTTGGAGGTAAATATTTCTGCCAATTTGTTCCACCAGTTGCTGCAATATCCGCAGGACTTTTCTGCAGGTATTTTACTGCTGATTTATAATGAGCCAAAGGCCAATGAATATTTACAGCCATATCAAAATTCTTCATGGCTTCAATCAATTCCGGATTAGATTTTTCAGACTCATTTAAATTTTTGTATTGGTCTAATATTAGATTGTTATGGTTATCTAAAGCCAATCTAAATAAATCATCAGAATACTTTTCTTCAAACTGAGTAAGGGTTAAAGTTTTTTTGCCACTGCTTAATTCGGTTGCTCCATTTTTCCAATAGATATTAGCAAATTGATTTTCTAAACTTTCATTTTTTAATTTCTCTCTATTACTAATTCCTACAAGGTTTATTAATGGAGTAGAAAGAATTTCTATCATTCTGTATTGTGCAGATTGAAAGCCACTTGCAGGCAATAAACTCATTCTGAATTTCAGGAATTGAGCAGGCTCCATTCCTTCAATCATAATTTCAAATGAATGAGTTAGGTTCCTGAAATAGGCATTCATTCTTTTTAATCTTGCTATAAAAAATTCAGATGTTAAATCCTGTTTTTTAGCCTGAATTTGTTTGATTTCATGTAAGGTTAATTTGAAATACAATTCAGTTATTTGATGATACATAATGAAAATCATTTCATCAGGTATATCAGTTTTAGGCTTTTGAAGACTTAACAAGGTATCAACTTGTATATAATCCCAGTAACTCGTGTATTCTTGGTAAACTAAACCTTCTAGATAAGCTTTAAAATCTTGTCCGTTTTGGTCGTATTTACTTTTTAATTTTGATATAAGCTCAACTACTTCAGGGTCGATGATGTTTTCAGACATGGTATAGGTTTGTAGGTTAGAATGGGCTGGTAAAATCCTTTATATGAGGTAAGATTAAATCTTTATCAGAAACAATCGGCTCTTTGGTTTTCCAATTGATTCCAATTTCAGGGTCATTAAATAACAATCCACCTTCGCTGCTTTTGTCATAAAGTTTGGTGCATTTATAAAGGAAAATTGTATTGTCAACCAATGTTTCAAATCCATGGGCAAATCCTGGTGGAATCCAAAACATGGTTTTATTATCTTCATTTAATTCTATAGAAAAATGTTGTCCATAAGTAGGAGAGTTTTTTCTGATATCTACAATGACATCAATTACAGCCCCGGTAATCACTCTTACAAGTTTACCTTGTTCAAATGGAGGAGCTTGAAAATGTAATCCTCTTACAGCCCCTTTTTGTGACAAACTTTGATTGTCCTGAACAAAAAGCAAATTTATTCCTGCATTGACAAAAGCAGTTTCATTGTAACTTTCGTAAAAATAACCTCGTGAATCATTAAATATTCTTGGTTGTATTACCAAGGGACCATCTATAAAAATTGGACTAATATTCATTACTATAGCATTAAATTGATGTAAAGTTTGGCAATTATAAAGAATTCAATTTCATGTTTTGCATTGAATCCTAAAAAAAATGAAAGTGTAAACTGTTTTATTGTACTTAAGTTAAGGACCCTTATTGAAATAAAATTTCTATTTAATTTAAAATATCAACATCAACTCAAGTAATTATTTGTGATTTTCCTTTTTGATTTAATTGGAATCATGAGAATTCTACAAGTTATACTTATTAATTAGAACAATGCTGTTATTGTTAATGCTTTGATTATTAAATATTTGTATGGGTGATTTTATTTGCTTGAATTGGTATTTACTTCAAAATAATCCAATCTTTATATTAATATAAAATAGTAGTTTCTAAAACCATTGCTATTTAATATTTTTGCAGAATGGAACAAAACGAAAAGAATAAAAAATGTAGGTTAATTATTATCATATTATCTGCTACTAATATATTGACATTGTTATTGTTAGGTTTTTTTCTTTTCAATTATTTTCAAACAGATAAGAAATTAGTGGTTACAGAAGAAAGATTATATTCATCTGATTCAACCAGAATGGAATTAGATACTTTATTAAAACAAACTGCTTTTGAATTGGATCAGTTTAAAGGACGAAATTCCGAATTAGATCAATTTTTAAGAGAGAAAAACGATTCGTTACAAGAATTTGCAGAAAGAATCGAGGCTTTGTTGCGTCAGGGTAAATTAACCAGAGAGCAATTACAAAAAGTTCAGGACGAAATAGATATGTTAAGGTATTACAAAAGAAAATACATTGGTCAAATTGATTCTTTGAATACAGTAATTGTAAGTTTGAATAACGAAAATGATAATCTCAAAACAGATATCACCAAACAAAAAAGAAAAAATGAAGATTTAACAATGGATAATGTTCGACTTAGCACCAAAGTTGCAATTGGAGCCAAGTTGAATGCACAAAGTTTGTTTGTTACCGGCATTAAATTCAGAAGCAACGGAAAAGAAAAGGAAACAATCAGAACTAGTCAAATTGAGCAAATTAAAGTTAGTTTCACTTTGGCAGAAAATTATGTTTCAGAAAAGGGTAATAAAGAGATTTATCTCAAAATTGTTGGACCTGATGGAGCTACAATTTACAATCAATTAGCAGGTTCCGGAACATTTGTTTACCAAAATGAGGAGTCTTTATATAGTTCTAAAAAAACAATTGAATTCAATCAAACAGCTCAAAATGTGGCAATTTATTGGAATTCAGGTAGTCAGTTAATTGCCGGAAAATACAAGGCTGATTTGTATTGCGAAGGTTTCAAAATAGGTCAAACTGAATTTGAATTAAAATAGAGTAGTTACATTTATTAATATTATTATATTCGCACCGCATAAAATAAAATTCATGAAGAAGTTATTAGCCATTTTTATTATTTCTGCTAGCTTAACAGCTTGCCATTATGGAACTGAAGAAGCTCAAAAAACCTTAGATGCTAATGAGCAATACAAATCAGAAAATGCTGAATATTCAGTAAACAGAGCAAATGTTTCTGCTGCTGATGAAGCTGCTCCGGCTGATACTGTTACTGCTGCTCCGGCTGATACAGTAACTGCTAAGTAATATGCAGGAAATCCTGTTAAAATCAGGTTCAAAGGAAGAAATTTACAAGAGTCTTCTTCCTCAAATTGAGGCACTTGTTGCCCATGAAGAGGATACAATAGCCAATCTTGCCAACATTTGTGGTGCCCTTAAACAGGCATTCAATTGGTGGTGGATTGGCTTTTATTTTGTAAAAAATCAGGAATTGGTTTTAGGTCCGTTTCAAGGACCTGTTGCCTGCACACGCATTGCCTTTGGTAAAGGTGTTTGTGGAAGTTCCTGGAAAGAAAAAAGAACAATTATTGTACCCGATGTAAATTTGTTTCCGGGTCATATTGCCTGCAGCAGTGCATCATTGTCTGAAATCGTAATTCCTTGTTTTAAAAACGAAGAAATTTGGGCTGTACTAGATGTTGATAGCGAATTCCTCAATACTTTTGATGAAATCGATGCAAAGTATTTAGCCGAAATTTTGAAATTCATTCCGTTAGTTTAGTCTTCATCTAAATAAGGTTTGTATTTTACAATTGCTTCCTTTTTCTTTACAAAAGCAGAAGCATTATGGATTTAAAAAATAAAACTCACTTATTAGTTGTAGTAGCAGCATTGGGCTACTTCGTAGATATTTACGACCTCATTGTTTTTAATGTGGTTAAAAATGCCAGTCTACAACACCTAGGCTTTTTTGGTGATGCTTTAAAAGAACAAGAAATCAAACTTTTTAATCTACAGATGTCCGGTATGTTATTAGGCGGAATTTTGTGGGGTATTTTAGGTGATAAAAAAGGCAGAGTATCTGTTTTATTTGGTTCTATCTTTCTTTATTCAATAGCTAATATTGCCAATGCATTTGTTACTGATATTACTCAATATGGTATCATCAGGTTTATTGCTGGTGTAGGTTTAGCAGGCGAATTAGGTGCTGGAATCACTCTTGTTGCCGAAAACATGGAAAAAGAAAAACGTGGTTATGGTACCATGATTATTGTAACATTTGGCGCATTGGGTGCAGTTGTTGCAGGTTTGGTTGGAAAGGAGTTTTCATGGCAAACTACTTATATAGTTGGAGGGTGTTTAGGTTTAGTTCTATTACTATTGAGAGCAGGTGCTTATGAAAGTGGGATGTACAATAGTTTGAAAGAACATACGCATATTAAAAAGGGAAATTTCTTTTCGTTGTTTACCCGAGCGGATATGTTTTTTAAATATTTAGCTTGTATTCTGATTGGCTTGCCTATTTGGTTTACGATTGGTGTTTTGGTTAATCTTTCTGCACGATTTGGCGATTATTTTGGGATGATAGAAAAAGTAAATGTGGCTGATTCAGTAATGTTTGCTTATTTAGGTTTATCGGTTGGAGATTTAATTAGTGGCCTATTAAGCCAATACTTTAAAAGTAGAAAAAAGGTGGTATTAATTTACCTTGGATTTTCATTCATCCTGCTTTTGGTTTATCTAATGAATGGAAATGTAAGCATTACCTACTTTAAGTTGATGTCGTTTTTACTTGGATTTGCAACCGGTTATTGGGCATTGTTCGTTACAATTGCATCAGAACAGTTTGGAACAAATATTCGATCAACAGTAACGAATACAGTTCCAAATTTTGTAAGAGGTGCAGTGGTCCCAATTACCTTAAGTTTTGCAGCATTATCTAAATCAATGCCAATTGTAAATGCAGCATTAATCGTTGGAATGGTTTGTATAGTTCTAGCTTTCTTGTCAACTTTATTTATCAAAGAAAGTTTCAGCAAAGACTTGAACTACTATGAGATAGATTAAAGAATCTGAAAAGGTTTTATTTAATTGAATGAAATTCTACGATAATTATTTTATCAAAATTGAATAAATTTTAGTCTTTATGATAAACCTTCAAATTACTAATCATACAATACAAAAGGGCAATAAATGCAAGTATTGGGAATACAATTATCATTCTCGGGAAATAAGGTTTTAATCGCACAATACCTGGTTTCGCTAGTTCAAAACTTCTATTGTATTGTTTAGCTGTCCTTACTTTTAAAAGTTGTTGCTGAAGATCGTAACCAGATTGATAGACCTTTTGTGGATCTAATGGTTCTCCATAAACAAAACCACCGCCACCATTTCTTGGAAGTACATTGGTTGTAACAACTCGTTTTAAACTATCATTATCTAAAATATCTTCAATTAATAGTTTTTCTAAATTTTCTAATTCTTGTTTTCTGATATTAATCGTTCTGTTATAAAATTCATTTTCCTCCAGGTAATTATTTAAAATGGCATTTTGAAATGTATCAACCAACCTTGGATTCTTTAATATAAGTGTGATTTCAATCCCAATGATGGTGTCTTTTCTGAATTCATTTTTAAAAAATGACTTATTTGAAATTTTAAATAAATTCTCACATAAACCTACATCTAATTTGAGCTGCTTAGCAATATCTTCATAGTTATCATCCTTAATCATTGTGTTTAAGTCTTCTAACATCATAATACTAACGATATCAGTTACATTAAAAGGTTTGATGATAAACTTAGTTTCAAAAATAGGAGGGATAGTAAATCGCAAAATGATAGATAGGGTGAATGCGATACCCATGCTGATGATTAACTTTTTAGGGTTTAGCCAAAGCAGTCTTACCGGATAAAACAACTTATATAAAGCCTTTTTATACAAACGCCATAATTTTGAAGCCAATAATTCCAAATCAAATTCATCATCATTAAAAGATGTTTCCTGTTTATTTTCGCTCATTTTGAGTTAGTACAATTTTTACGAAAGTATCTAAAAAAATATATTTTAATAAAGTTCTGATATATTCGTTTTTATATTTTTTATAAAACCCAAATTGATTTCAATTTCTACATTTAAAAATATCACCTGGACAGCATTAGATTTAATCAGTTATCCTTTGATTATGATTTTGGCTACTCCTTTCTTTATCAGAGAATTGGGTCCTGAGCAATATGGTTTATGGATGTTGATTAATGTTGTGGTTCAGTTAATGAATGCTTTAAATTTCGGTGTTGGTGATAGTACAATAAAAGAAGTATCAAAGTATAATGCTATTCAGTTTTCAGATCAAATTCAAGTTGCATTTAATAGAAATATTACTTTAAGCATTCTTTTAATGTGTTTGTGCATTTTATTGGGATTGGTTCTTAGCATTGCAATTCCATATTGGCATCTCTTAAATATTCCGGATATCGACATGAATAATGCAATGCTTGTACTTGTATTATTTTCAGCTTCTGCAGGATTAAAATTTATTGAACAGGTATTTGTTTCTGTATTTAAAGGGTTTCAACGATTTGATATCTCTTCAAGATTAACCATGGTTTCCAGATTATCTATTTTAATCGCTGCAATTATTGTTGTTTATTTTGGATATGGATTATTAGTTATAGTTAAAGTTACATTGTTTATCAATTGCTTGAATTTAATTTTACAAACCTTTACTATTTATCATCTAACAAAACTTCGTTTTTCAGTTCGAAAATTAAATCAACCCGATTTTAGTTTGATTTTAAAAAGTAATGGATGGTTCTGGTTACAAAGTGTAATTGCTTTGATAGGATTTTTAAGTGATAGATTAATAATTGGCTCTCTAACCGATTTAAAAACTGTTGGTTATTATTCTATTGCGGCTTTAATAGGAAGCCAGATTCACAATGTTTTACTCACTTTTGGTTCCTTTGTATTTCCGAAAGTTTCAGAACTAACTGCTTTAAATAAAAGCCTTTCAACTATCTATTTTAATTCCAGAGTTTTTATTGCAGGTTTAGGTTGGTTCATCATTTCCTTCTTATTTATTTATGGTGATTTCATTTTTGAAAAATGGCTTGGACCGGAAACTTTCAAATTTTCTATTGAGTATATGAAGATTTATTTAAGTTTTATTGCTTTAATGGTACTCAATATCATTCCATATCATTTTATCAATGGAAGTGAGAAATTAAAATTGAATTCAATATTTGAACTTATACTTAGATCGAGTTTGATTATCTCAATGTTAATTGGTTTTTACTTTAATGGAGTAATTGGTTTGTTATGGGGATTGGTTTTGGCAACTTTAATTAATACACCCATTCAATATTATTTATTCCATAAATTGATCATTGGAATTAAGCAAATTCAACATGCATTTTTGCCGATATTACCTGTAATTTTTATTATAATTATTGGGCAATTGGATGATATGATTTACAAGCTGTTGTCTTTTGGATTATTTGTTGTTTCATTTTGGTTTATTTATGTTAAAATGAGCAATATTGAATTATTAGTTTTATTAAAAAGGAGGATTGATTTTGAAGATAAATAAGAGCCAATTCATGGCATATTTGTTTTTCTTTTTTAATAACACCGGTTTGCCCGGTGGTTTGTTGTTTTCGAATTTAATGAGTCCATTTTTGTACGTTTGGTTGATTTATAAAAAGAAACAGCCAGTTTTATGGCCACTTTTGTTTTTTTTATTACCATTCGATTTAATCCATATCATTTTAGGTATTGAATGGAAATCGTTTTTAACATCAAATTTACTTTTTCTTAGTACCTATATTTTTGCATATAGTTTTTACTATTTCTTACAAAGCCAGGAAAATATTGGTCATATATTTAAGAGGATTTTGGTTGCAAATTTTGGCTTTGCCATTTTTGCTTGTTTTGTATATTTTACTCCTTACAAAGAAACACTTTGGTATATGAATAAATTTACACAGAATGTTGAAGGATTCTATCGGCTTTCACTACTTACATTCGAAGCATCTTATTATTCGTTTCTATTTGCTCCAATCGCTATTTATTATGTTTTAAAGGTTTTATTAGGACTTAATAATAACTCACCTATTGGTTTGTTGATATTGGTCTTTGTTCCATTAATGTTATCACTTTCATTTGGTGTTTTAGGGGCATTAGTTATTTCGTTTTTAATATTGTATATCATTCATTTTCAAAAGGTTTTTTACAAAAGGGGATTCTTTTCCTGGTTGGTTTTAGGATTACTTTTATTTGTAAGTATTACGATTTCTTTAATATTATTCTTTCCGGAAAATCCACTTTTTTTACGTTTGAGTAATATTTATAATGGCATCGATTCATCAACCAAAGGAAGAACTACTGATTCTTTTGGAATTGCATGGGAAGTTGCTAGAGAAAGAAGTATTTGGTTTGGGAGTGGTTTAGGACAAGTTAAAGTATTAGCATTTGATATAGTTAAAAAGTACTATAATTATTGGGGAGATTTACCTGTTGTACGTATACCAAATTCTATTGCTGAAACCATTGCCATCTTTGGGATTTTCGGTTTGATTATACGTTTTGTTTTGATTTTTTATTTCTTTTTCAAAACCAATGTTCTCAATAATTATTATCGAACTGTTTTATTCTTTTTTGTTTTTATCTACCAATTTACAGGCAGTTATATCACAAGTCATGTTGAATATGTTATTTGGATTCTTGCATTTTCATCAGCATTTGAACAATTCGATATAACTAAAAAGTCTAATCGATTCTCGATACAAAAGCCTTCTGAATAAAGTAATTTCTATCCTCACCATTTGCACTGAAATCATTTAGCATTTGAAATCCAAATAAAATTGGTGAACCATCTGTTTCAAATGTAAAGTCAATCTGCTCAACTTGTGGTTTTGCAACGTATTCTACAAGTTTATTTTGGTTTAACATGATATTAATTTTAGGATATTCTCCATTAACCGGAGTTCCTTTTGAGAATAATTTCAATGAATATTTACCTTTTCTAAGCATTAAATATTCAGACGATACTTTGTTGTTATCCCATAAAACTACATAATCTTGTTTGTCTAAATTAAATACTAAAGATTTATGAAATTGAACTGAAGTATATTTTCCTGATAATGCATTAACTGAAACATACTGCTGTATCCATGAATCAAAATAATTTGAGTCAACAGTTAAAATATAGTTTGAAGAAACTGCTTTTTGTTGTTCCTCATTAAGTTTAGGAGGATTATTATGCGAACCTACAAGCCAGAATCCTTTTGTGTTTTTGGCTTGTATAAATGAATCAATTAAAAAACTGGTATTTTCTCCTAATAGCTGATTGCCAATTTTATTTCTATTGGCATAGTATTGAAAATGCCAGGCTGTACCGGGATTAATAATTGGTAATTTTAGTCCATTATGATTGGCAATGAAGGCTGTTACTTCACGAAATTGTGTTTTGCTCGGAATAGAGTAGTATTTCTTAACTCCTATAATATCAAGTAAGGAAACGAAAATAAACAAGCCAATTAATAGATTTCTTATAAGCTGACTTTGCAGACTTTGAACACCAGATGCAAGTATCAATAAAATTGCAGGTAGAACTACAATCGTATACCTTGGAAATAGCATAGGTACAACATAAATCGACCTTAAATAAGGAATTAGGTAGGTGATAAATATCCATCCAGTAATAATAAAAAATCCAAATAGAAATGGTTGATCCTTGATGGTACCTTTTACAACAAAAAGTTGGACAAAGTATCCTATTAAAAACAATAGTAAAAATGGTTTTAATAAATCAGAATTTCCAAAATATTCAAAAAAGTAATCTGTTGCAAAATTGGGTGATACATCGGTAATCCAGAAGGAACGAATTAACTTCATATCTAAAATAAATGGAGCCCAAATCGAATAAACTAATCCAATTAACAGAAAACTTCCTAAGATTGATTTAAATAAAATTGATTTCTTTTCTTTTTCCAATAACCAAAGTGTTCCTAAAATTACCGCTTCTGAAAATGCTACAAATAGCCCGTAATAATGGGAAAACATCATTAATAAAGTAAACAGACTGAATAATAATATCTCTTTTTTTGCAGGATTTTTAACCAATCGAACCAAGTATAAAAAAGATAATATTGCAAATAAGAACGCTAGTATATATCCTCTGGCTTCCTGAGAATAAAATATTCCATAGTAATTTACACTCGTAAAAGCGGCTGCTGTTAATCCGGTTTTAGTGTTAAACAACTCTTTACCCAATAAAAACATGGCCCAAACACTTACTGTACCTGCCACTGCTGTTAATCCTCTTGCAACCCATTCAGAATGGCCAAATATCATAAACAATATTTTTTCCAATAAAAAGAAAAGTGGAGGATGTTGGTCGCAACAAGACAGGTAATTAAAGAGGTCCTTAAAACTAAGTTTAGGATCAGCTTCAATCATGGTATGTAATTCATCTAGCCATAAACTTTGAAATGTTAAATGGTAAAATCTTAATAGAAGTCCAACACTCAGGATTATATATAGAATTATTTTTTCAGATTTTGTCATTGTGTTTTATAGATTCGGTTTTCTGATAATTGTATAAATACTTTGAAGATCCTTGTTTCTGTGATGTATTAAATTCAGCAATAATATCCCCATTACAAAAAATCCCAAACAAAGAATGGTAAGATTTAATAATCCTAATGATAAGGTACTAAACCAACCTAAAATAGCGGTATGTGTAATAAACTTTTGATATAATAAATTAACTGAAGTTGCTACTAACAGAATGAGTACAAGTACAAAAATTCTTAAAAACCAAAGTAACAAATCATCACCAAACTCAATAAATGATTTAAATGAATGTAAAAGTAAATTCTTGTAACCCATTTTTGATTTACCATTTATTCGTTTTTTTCTGTTATAAACTATATTGGTTCTTTTGGCTTTTTGTTTCAGTAAATAAGCCGGTAAATGAATAAAAGAAGTAAGCTGTATCCGTTCGATTAACTTTTCATTTAACATACAGAAATTACCAAAATTCATTCTTTTACCTGTAACTGTTCTAAAAATGATTTTATAAAAATAATACAAAGTAGAAAAAACGATTCCTTCACTTCTTTGGCCTCTTTTTACTTCTACAATATCAAAATTAGTTTGCTCTACAAGCAGTGGTATTGCATCCGGAGCATCTTCTCCATCTGAATCCATGATGATGGCATAACTTTGTTTTAATTCTTTAAGAAATAAAATTCCCTGGAAGATTGCCTGTTGATGTCCGGCATTATATTTTAAATGTAGAACATAGAAATTTACGTTAGCGGCATTAATTACATAGTTTTTTAAAACCGATAAAGTATTGTCATAAGAGCAATCATCAACAACTACAATATTAAAATCAATTGGTAAATCTTTAATTTTCTCAATCAACTCATCTAAAAAAGTAATGATAATTTCCTCCTCATTAAAACAAGGAGTAACTATGCTAATACTATTTTTTTCAGTGGTTGTTGTCATTATAAAAATGGCAATGGTTTAAATTTTGGCCTCTAAATATATGTATTACTTTTTAAATTAGTCAATTCTAGGCAAATTGGATTGTTTGAAAGCAAATTGAACTTTTCATATTCTGATTTATTTGTATTAAAAGTTTTGATTCTTGGTATCAAGATTGTTCTTAGAGTTTCAATTTGGTTTTCAGGGAATTAATTCAGATTTCTTATATCGATTTTTGTTTTCATTGATTAATCCTGCAAAAACTTATAAGTTCTTTGCATATTGCGACCAATAATCGATATGAAAATACTTTTTTTAGCCAGATCAACATTATTCACAAATCCCGGAGGTGATAGTATTCAGGTGAAAAGTACTGCTTTATATTTAAATAAATTAGGTGTTGAAGTTGATATTGTTTTATCGAATGAGCGTGATATTGATTATTCAAAGTATGATTTATTACATCTGTTTAATTTAATAGATTGTAAAGACCATTTAGGACACGTTTTTGAGTCTAAGAAGCCTTTTGTAATTTCAACAATTTACGTTGATTACAGTGAATTCGATAGGTTTCATAGAAGGGATTTAATAGGATTTTTGGCTAAAATTTTCTCAAAGCATTTTATATCTTATGCAAAAAATACAGCTAAATTTTTATTAAAAGGTGAAAAGGTAAGTTCATATAAATATTTTATTTGGGGACATAAAAAATCAATTAAATATCTTTTAAAGAATGCTTCATATTTATTGCCTAATTCAAAAAATGAATACCAAAGATTGGCCAAAGATTTTAAAATTGAAACTCCTTATCATGTAGTTGTAAATGCCGTAAATACTGAATTATTTAATTTGGATTCTTTATCAACTCAAAAAAGAAATGATGAAGTTTTATGTGTAGCAAGAATTGAAGGACTTAAAAACCAAATTAATCTAATAAATGCACTTTCGGGAAAACCTTATCATTTAAAAATCATTGGCAAGGCATCAGCCAATCAACAATCTTATTATAAGATGTGTGTTAGAAAAGCTTTATCTAATATCAGCTTTATTCCCTATATAAAACAAGAAGAATTGATTGAATATTATAGTAAAGCTAAAGTCCATATTTTACCCAGTTGGTTTGAAACTACAGGATTATCAAGTTTGGAAGCAGCAGCAATGGGTTGTAATGTTGTAGTAACTGATAAAGGTGATGTTCGGGAATATTTTGGAGATTTGGCTTATTATTGTAATCCTGAAAGTCCTGAATCTATTGCTCTTGCTCTTGAAAAAGCGCTTATTGAAGATGTTAAACCTGAATTAAGAGAAAGAGTTATGAATAATTTTACCTGGGAAAAAGCAGCTGAACAAACATTATCTGCTTATAAAAAGGTTTTAAAGATTCATTGATTCATTAAGACTTGAAGATTTTTTATCAAACAATTAAAAACTAAAACTACTGATTTGCATACTCAGGATGATGAACCTTTAAAGAACTTATTGACTATTTTATTTGACAGTATTGCAAAAATAAAAAGTAAATTATTTGGCAGTTCCAGCTCTAAACATTATTTTAATTTTAAATTAGGTTGAAAATGCGAATTGGAATTGTTGGATCTAGAGGTATACCCAATCATTACGGGGGTTTTGAGCAGTTGGCTGAATTCCTATCTGTGGAGTTGGTTAATCGTGGACATCAGGTTTGGGTTTATAATTCGTCTTTACATCCTTACAAAGAAACAAAATTTCATGGGGTTGAAATTATAACTTGTTATGACCCAGAATCAAAAATTGGAACCGCTAGTCAATTTATATATGATTTTAACTGCATCGTCGATTCTCGATCAAGAAATTTTGATATTCTATTACAATTAGGTTATACAAGTAATTCAATTTGGAAAGTCTTATTGCCCGAAAATTCTCTCATCATTACAAATATGGATGGTATGGAATGGATGAGGTCAAAATACAGTCCAATGGTTCAGAGATTTTTAAAAATAGCTGAAAGATGGGCCGTTGAATCAAGTCATTTTTTAATTGCGGATTCAATGGCTATCAAAGATTATATTTTTAAAAAGTATCAGTTAAAAGCAGATTATATTGCTTATGGTGCAACTTTATTTGGTAATCCCAACGAAGAAATTCTTAGTAAATACAAGCTTGTTAAACAACAATATTATTTAGCAATTGCACGTTTTGAACCGGAAAATAATCTCGAAATTATCATTCAGGGTTATTTAAAATCAGGTTCGGATAAACCATTGATTTTAATCGGAAATTCTGATAATAAATTTGGTCAGTACTTAATCAGTAAATACAAAAATCCAATGATTAAATTTTTGGGTCCGAATTATGATTTGGTTGAATTAAATAACCTAAGATACTATTGTTCTCTTTATTTTCATGGGCACTCAGTTGGTGGTACAAATCCATCTTTGTTAGAAGCAATGGCTTCTTATGCGCCTATATGTGCTCATAACAATGATTTTAATAAATCAGTTTTAGGTGATGATGCTTTATACTTTTCAGATGCTGATGAAATTGTAACTTGTATGAATCATAATTATTCCTTATCTGAAGCTATTCAACAAAATGCAAATAAAATTACTCAAAAGTATAACTGGACATTAATCATAGATGAGTATGAGTCGCTCATGAAAAAATCATTGAAATTGTGAACCGATTAGAGTTTCATAAAAAAGCACATTATTTTTTGCTAATGCTATTGGCATTCTCATTGCCATTTCCACTTTTATTTAGCAATATTATCATTTTTATAATACTTGCTAATCACTTGGCAGAAGCTAAAGTTATTTCTCATTTTAAAGGTTTATTAAAAAATGAATTAAATAGGTACTTTTTATTACTTTATTTGATAATTTTAATAAGTGCATTTTTTTTAGAAAATAGCAATGAAAATGCATCTATTTTAGAACGTAAACTTGCTTTTTTAGCTTTCCCGATTCTTTTATTTAAACCAATTGATTTTATTGTTTTTCGGAGGATTTTAATAGCATTTATAATCGGAGTTTTTATTGCATTTAGTTATGCTCTTCTAGCATCAGCTTACTCATACTTTTTGACAGATAATTTGAATAGTTTTTTTTATCATTCTTTGGCCGGAAATATTGGAATGAATGCAGTTTATCTCTCTGCTTATATTGTATTTAGCTTATTTAGTTTGATTTACTTTTATAAGAATTCTGAAAGAAAATATCACATTTTAATCATCGTTTTGTTTCTTTTTTTCTTGTTAGGATTGATTTTACTTAGTTCCAAAATGATGTTATTTATTTTGTGTTTTGGGTTGATTTACTTCGTTTTTGCTCAAAAGGATTTCAGTATAAATAAGAAATTTTATATCCTGATACCTTTTGTTTTATTGATCATGACTGTGTTTTTTATTCCACAAGTTAAGAATCGATTTTTACTTGAAATTAGCTCCAATTTACAAGTTGTAAATTTAGAAAAGTATAACTATGATACTCCGTTTACCGGCACAACATTACGACTAACAATATGGAAACATTGTT
>JBMLOK010000401.1:0-1305 GCA_049243005.1 Bacteroidia bacterium
AGAAAAATACAAATGTGATTCTACGGGCTGGACATTTTCACAATACTTTCCAAACTTAGCAAGTTATAATGAACCAATAGCCTTAATGTACACGGTTCATCAAAAATACAAAACCTATCCGGTAGTGAATATTACACAAGATGCTGCCATTGCCTATTGTAATTGGCTAACACAGGTTTATAATCAAGCACCAAACAGAAAATACAAAAAAGTTGAATTCAGATTGCCAAGTAAAAAAGAATGGGAAACTGCTGCAATTGGGAATTCATCTGGTCCTAATATTAAAAAGTTATTTCCTTGGGATGGACTTACTTTAAGGGATTTCAAAAACCATTGTTACTTGGCAAATTTTGCAACAATGGGAGATTATAATATCAAAAGAGATAGCACAGGAAAATATGTAGTGAATACAGGAACTGATTATATGGGTTCAGATTTAGGTGCAGATGGTTATGTGTACTCCAATCCATGTGCAGGAGCTTTTCCTCCAAACGATTTTGGCTTGTTTAATATGTCGGGTAATGTGGCTGAATACACCAATGAAACCGGCTTAACCAAAGGTGGTAGTTATATGAGTCCGGGTTATTATTTAATGGTTAAAACCAACGAGAAGGAATTTCCCAATATGGAAAAAGGTGGTGCTTTTATTGGCTTTAGATCATTTATGTTTGTGATTGAGAATTGATTTATTTATCGCAAAATTTCACCATTTCTATTAACAGTTTCCCAATTGCCATTTACAGGTAAACTTACTTTTCCTTTATCAAAATTGCCTGGTATATCATATTTAGGATTGATAATCATGGTACCTGTTTTGTCAATGAATCCCCATTTATCAAATACCTTTACACAAGCTCTTCCTTGGTGAAAGGCTTGAGCTTGATTGTAAATGCAAGGAATGGCGAGTCCTCCTTTTTTAGTGGCAAATCCCCATTTTGTATTGATGGAAACTGCCACTAAATCTTCTGAAAATATGCTGACTTCATCAAAGCGTGGTTCGAACAAAATCTTGTTGGAATTGATTTCACCAAAGCTGTATTTTCCATTGATTTTTATAGCCAGTAATTGTTCATGTATAAATTTGATATCATCATAAATGGTATCAAAAATTTTATCTCCTTCAGCATTATAAAAACCAAAATGTTTGTTGTTTCTAACAATAAAACTTTCGTTGTTCCAGCTGCTGATGCTTTCAAATTGCGGTGTAAGTATAAGTTTCCCTGTTTTGGAAAGAAATCCCCATAGTTTATTTATTCTGATGGCTATAATTTGTTCATTGTTTTGAATGGACTTTTTTGCCATTCT
>JBMLOK010000402.1:0-2328 GCA_049243005.1 Bacteroidia bacterium
GAAAAATCTTCTCTTGCACAGAAATAAAAATAACCGTGTTCCTCTGCATTTAATACCGCATCAATGGCTTGAATACTTGGAACACATATTGGTCCCGGTGGTAATCCCGCATTCATGTATGTGTTGTAAGGCGATTGAATGGCAGTATGAACCGAACTTACTCTTCTAATACTTTTATCGTTCCATGCAAATATTACTGTTGGATCTGCTTGTAAGGGAATTCCTTTTCTTAATCGGTTTAAATAAACTCCTGCTATCACCGGCATTTCCTTTTCCTTGTTTGATTCTTTTTGAACTATTGATGCCAATGTACTAACCTCCGCTTGTGACATTTTTTGATGAATTGCTTTGGCCAATCGCTCTTGGGTCCAGAACTTTTTGTATTCCTTATCCATTCGTTTAATAAGCTCTGCAGAATTGGTATTCCAATACAAATTATAAGTATTGGGAATAAACATACCTACAAAAGTATTGGTATCAAATCCATGCAACTTTGCCTCATCCTGATTCTTTAAAATACTTAATAATGTGGTGCTATCTAATTCCAGATTTTTACCAAAAAAAGCAGACAAATCTTCAGCTCTTTCAGCATAATTAAAAACAAGGTTAACAGATTCCTGACTTCCTCTCATCAATATTTTAACAAACTCGTAATTGCTCATTCCGGCTGCTACTTTATACCTTCCAGGTTTTAGCTTTTCATCCAAATTCAACAATTTCCCAAAACGTCGGAATGAATGTATATTGATTAATATTCCTTTGTTATCCAAATCATAACAAAGTCTGTCGAAATTCTTGCTTGATGGAACATAAACAATGCTGAATTGCTTATCAGAACCTTTGATATTAGGCGAGAAAAAATCAGCATAAATTTTATAGACAGCAACGATTAATAAACCGGCAATAAAAAAAGAAAGAAACTTTATTCCTTTTTTTGTCTGAAGATATCTGTTAAAAAATTGATAGGGCATCTTTACGAATTAAAGGATTTTTCTGAAATTTTCACTAAAGCTACTTTAAAGCATTTAGCATTTCTTTCACTTTGCTTTCATTTGGATTGATTTTTAAAACCAACTTTAAATCTTTTATTGCCAAATCATCTTTCCCCAACAAATGATAAACCCCTGCTCTATTTACTAATGCTTGTTGGTGAAATGGAAATAATTTCAACTCCTTATTATAACACTCCAAAGCTTTATCGAACTGTTGTAAATTGGCATAAGCAAAACCTAAATTCGACCAAGCATCTTCTTGGTTTGGATAAATTGAAAGTGAGTTTTCTTGTACACGAATTGCTTCTTCAATTTTACCATTCATTAAACAAGCCAACATCAGTTTGTTTTTGAATTTTAGATTATTAGGAGCGATTTCACAGGCTCTTTTTAACCAAACTTCAGCCTTTGGAAAATCCTGTATATTAAATGCTGATTGTCCAATTCTATAAGCCATCCAATAATCATTGGTTTGTTTTGTATCGATATTTGATGCTACTTTTAAAACACTTAAATCATCATTTTGCAGGAATGCATAATGAATCTGTAAAGCAGCGTAAGATTCGGTTCCTGTTAGTTTTTGTATAAAAAATGCCGCTGAATCAAATGATACCTTCGATTCACCTTCAAATTTTTCACGATAATTTAAAAAGGCCTGTGCTTGGTCTAATTCTGTTAAGTTTCCTTTTGTAACACAATACAACCCTGCAAATTCTTTAATTGATTTAATTTCGTTTGCTTTGCTTGGCTTCCTTATTTTATGGTCGTGAACCGTAACGTGAGGAATATCTACAGTGCCACTTTTAGGCATATGACAGCTTACACAATTATCATTAATAGCTCTTCTATTTTCAGGAATTTCTTTGCAAGCTTGGTTATCATGGCATTTCATACAAGCATTATTAAAGATTTGTTTGCCTGTATATTTAACACTAACATGAGGATTATGACAATTGATACAAGTTAAATTCATTCCTGTATTTACTGCACTTAAATCCATGTTTTTATTTGATTGAATAAAACACTTACTCTCTTGCAAACGCTGCGCATGAGAAGCCATGATAAACTCGTTTTCTGCACCCTTAAACTTGGGCATAAAAACATTGTAATAATCAGCCAGTTTCATGCCGGGTCTAAAATCACCAAAACCTTTCCCCGGTTTTAAAATTGCATTTCCTTGTAAATGGCAACGCTGACATAAATCTGTTTGCCTCTCCCAACTAAGCCTTTTAGGATTTACAATGGTATAATCTGCGTATTTACTTGTATCAATAATGTTTCCGGCCAATTTTTCTTTTACATGTAATTCTCCCGGACCATGACACCTTTCACAATC
>JBMLOK010000403.1:0-1867 GCA_049243005.1 Bacteroidia bacterium
TTGATTCAACATTAAATTTTAACAATTTTAAAATATAGTCATGGCATATTTAATCATCAAAAGAACCCATCAATGGGCTAATAAATTCAGAAAAATTGATGTTGATATCAATGGTTTAAAGAAAATTTCTATAGCAGATGGACAAGAACAAAAGGTTGAAGTTGAAGCAGGAAAAATTGCACTTTCGGCCAATATCGATTGGACAAAAAGCCCGGTTTTGGAACTGGAAATTGCTGAAAACGAAACCAAGATTATTCAATTGGGCTGTAATGTGGAATTTGGCTTATTGGAAAAAATATTAACAGGTTTGAGTTTTGCTGTCTTGATAACTTCCGTTTATTTCTTTGGAGAGATACCATTTAAGTCGTGGTTGGTACTTCTATCTCTTTGGTTGATAAGGGATTTAGTGATTACAAAAGGCAAATCAATCTTTTATTATTTAAGCGTTGGTAGAGATAAATATTTGTATTTAAAGGCACTAAATGAGCGTACAAATTTGGCTTAAAATGTAGTTTTGGGAGAATTCCTGGTTTTGTATTAAAAGTTTTTGGTTTTCTTTGCCGCCTCAACATTTTAGCTAAAGATTTTGGAATTACCTAAAGGAAAGCTCATCTCCATTGGTGGAGCAGAGGATAAAGGAACTGATTTAGAAACAGGATTTGTACAAAGAAACCGTCTCAATTTTTTTGAATTGGGAATTCTAAAAAGAATTGTGGATGAAGTAGGTGGTCCCGAAAAACGTATTGAAGTGATTACAACAGCTTCTTCAATTCCTGAAGAAGTTGGCGAAAATTACCTAAGTGCTTTTGGAAAAATTGGCTGTACCAATATTGGTATCATGCACATCAAAAAACGCGAAGAAGTTACAATTCCTGAATATATCGAAAGAATAAAGGCTTGTGATGCAGTGATGTTTTCTGGTGGTGACCAATTGCGTTTAACAAGTATTTTTGGTGGAACAGAAATATACCAAATTCTTCACGACCGTTTTAATGACGAAGAAGGATTTATAGTTGCAGGAACCAGCGCCGGTGCAATGGCCATGAGTAATACCATGATTTATCAAGGTAAAAGCGATTTGGCTCACTTAAAAGGCGAGGTAAAACTAACAACAGGATTGGCCTTTATTGGAAATGTTATCATCGATTCTCATTTCGATAAAAGAGGAAGATTCAATCGTTTGGCTCAAGCTGTAGCAAGTAATCCTCAATGTATTGGAATTGGTTTGGGTGAAGATACAGGAGTGATTATTACTGCAGGAAACCGTTTGGAAGTTGTTGGAAGTGGCGCTGTTGTTATTGTTGATGGAAGAGACATTCGTCATACCAATATCACTGATGTTTCAATAGGAGAACCAATTTCCGTAGAAAACATCAAGGTGAATATTTTGGTGAGAGGAAATGCTTATTTGCTAAAAGAAAGAAAATTTGAAGTAGAAGCTGTTCATGCTTCTTAATATTTAATAACTTGATAATGTACCGATAAGGAATTTCTACTTCTTATCGGTACAATTTATAAAAATTGATGGCGTTTTAGAACCATGTCAATTTTCAACTTATCAGGACTAATCGTTCAATTATTTGTTTTGGGATTTTTCATTTACCTGTTTTTTCAAACAAGTAAAAGGGCCTAATTACCTGTAAATCTCAATTTGTTCGCCGTTCTCCGAGTGTTTAAAACCTCTGTACATACCTTCTGAGTTAAAACTCATACAGATGTTTCCTTTTGCATCTAAAGCAACCAAACCACCTTCACCGCCCAATTCTACCAGTTTCTTGTTTACAACCTCCTCACAGGCATCATTTAGGTTTAAACCTTTGTATTCCATTAAACAACTTACATCGTAAGCTACAACGGCTCTAATGAA
>JBMLOK010000404.1:0-24712 GCA_049243005.1 Bacteroidia bacterium
GTTTGCCGGATTCAACCATGATCATTCATTCTGATTCTTACTCCTGGACTGATATAAAAAATGGCAGCGAGCCTGCATTTGAGCATTTCTTCAAACTCCATTACGAAGAGCTTTGCCGTTTTGCATACAGTTTTGTTGGAGATAAAGATGAAGCAGAAGAAATGGTACAACAAGTTTTTTTTAACCTTTGGGCGAAGCGAGATGTTATGCAACTCAGCTCCTCCCTCCGCTCCTATTTGTTTGGTGCTGTAAGAAATACAAGCCTGAACAGAATTGAACATGCTCAAGTAAAAATGAAGTATGAATCAAATTATTCAGGAGAAATTTTAAGTTCAGATAATCACTCAGCTGAGAGAATCCTTAATAAGGAATTAGACACCTTAATTAAGGAAAGTATTGAGGCGCTTCCAAGTCAATGCCGATTGGTTTTTGGTATGAGTAGATTCGAAAATCTTAAATATGCTGAAATTGCAGAACAACTGGGTATTTCTGTTAAAACAGTTGAAAAACATATGGGCAGAGCTTTAAAAGAACTTAGAGAAAAGCTCAAAGACTATTTGGAACTGATTATACTTTTACTACTAATCAATTAATAATGAATAAAGAAGAACAAAACATATTAATTGCGAAAGTAATTTGTGGTGAAGCTAGTTTGCAGGAAATTAACCAATTCAACAAACTATTGGAATCTGATGCCAAATTAAAAAGTGAATTTGAAAAAAGTAAAATTGCGCTTAATAAGTTCAAGGAACTACCAAATTTTGATGCTGATGCTGCCTGGAAAAAAATGAAAGGTAGAATCAATACTAAACAAGCGAAAAGATTCCAGCTTAATCCATTAATCAGAAACATTGCCGCTAGTTTAATTATTGTTGGTATAGGAAGTTTACTTTTGGTTAAAATCAAACAAAACCAAAATAAAATAGCTGTTGTAACACAAAATCAAACAACAAAAGAAAATCTACCTGATGGAAGTCAAATCAGTTTAAACAAAGAATCAAGTATTGAATATGACTTTTCTAAAAATGAAAACCGTACCATTAAACTAAAAGGTGAAGCATTTTTTGAAGTAGTTCATGACGAGAAAAAACCTTTCATTGTTGAAGTTGAAGATTTAAAAATAACTGATATTGGAACCTCATTTTTGGTTAGTGAAAATGACAAACAAAATGAAGTAACTGTAAGTGTAGAAGAAGGAATTGTTTTACTTGAACAAAACAATTCAAAAATTGAATTGAGAGCCGGCGAACAAGCCACTTATTATGCAGAAACAGGAAAGATTGATAAGTTAAAAATTAACAACAAAATCAGGCCTTCGTATGCATCTAAAATTCTTAAATTTAATAGAACAACATTGAATGATGCCATTGAAAATATCAATTCAATGTATGGAACAAACATTATCCTAAGTACAAAACAAATCCAAAATTGTGAGATAACCGCTAGTTTTACTGATGAAAATCCGGACATCATTTTACAGGTTATTTGCGAAACCCTTCATTTAGATATGAAAAAGAATAACAACCAGATTATTCTTAGTGGAGTTGGATGTAATCAACCATAATTAAAATGAAAATTAAACATTTAATCATCAGCATATTATTGATATGCTCCGGAATAAGTCGCGCCCAAACTATAAAACCATTTCTTGAAAAAGAGGTAAGCTTGAATCTTTCAAACGAAAAAACAGGAAAGGTTTTAGAAAAACTTGAACAAGCAGGTGGCTTTCATTTCTCTTATCCTTCAAATTTAATTAATACATCAAAAGAGGTTTCCCTAAATGTAAAAAATAAAACCATTAGAGAGTGTTTAATGGTAATTTTCAAAAAGGAAATTGATTTCAAACAAAAAGGAAATTATATCATTCTTCAAAAAGCAAAACCTGCAAAAGCTGATAAAATAATCATTAAAGGTTATGTTAGTGATTCACAAAACGGAAGAAAAATAGCAAGAGCTTCGGTTTACGACAAACAAACATTGGCATCAACAACAAGTAATGATTATGGATATTATGAAATTGAAGTACCGGGAAATAAAACACCGGAAATTACAGTAAATAAATTATCCTATCAGGACACAATAATTAAACTAAACATGGTTGATGAAATGCAAAATTTATCAATCAATCCTACTGATTCAGCTTTATACAATTCAGATTCAGCAAGATTAAACAGAGCTTTAATAGAGGTAAAGGAACTGGGAAAAGAAATCTGGTCAGAAACAAAATCATTGATTCACTCAATCAATATTAAGGATACACTATTTAGAAAAAGCCAGGTGAGTTTTATTCCATTTATTGGTACCAATGGGGCACTTTCTGCAAATGTGGTAAATGATTATTCATTCAATATTATTGGTGGTGTTTCAAAAGGTGTAAATGAATTAGAAATTGGTTCCGTTTTAAACTTAGTAAATGGTAATGTAAAAGGGCTGCAGATTAGTGGAATAAGCAATTTGGTTAATGTCAATGTAAAGGGCGTTCAGATAGCAGGAATCAACAATACAAACAGAGGTATAACTACAGGATTACAATTTGCCGGAATAACAAATTTGAATTCTGATTCAATTAAAGGAATGCAATTTGCCGGTATAAATAATATCAGTTTAAAACATACAGAAGGATCTCAATTTGCAGGTTTGTTTAATTTGAATAAAATACATACTAAAGGACCAGAATTTGCTGGTTTATTTAATGTAAGTGATGATTATCAAGGCAAATTAAGAATGGCTGGTTTGTTTAATTTTTCAAGAAAAGAAAGTCAGTCAAATGATTTTGCAGGATTATTTAATATCAATGAAAGTTCAAAAGGAAAAGTATTGGCAGCAGGATTATTCAACATAACAAAAGACAGCACCAAAGCCGTCTGTCTTGCAGGACTCTTTAATACTACGAGATTTTATAATGGCCATTTTAGAGCAGCAGGCTTATTTAATAATGGTGAAACAAACTCTAGAACTACTGATTTAGCTGGATTATTTAATGTAAATAAAAGAGTAAACAAAGGAGTTCAAATTGCAGGATTAGCTAATATTTGTAAAGAAAATGATGGCATTCAGATTGCACCATTTAACTTCTGCAAAGATTCATATGGCATTCCAATTGGCGTTTTAAGTTTTGTTAGAAATGGCATTCATCAAATTGAATACTCAAGAAATGAGAACAACATGAATGAAATAAGATTAAGAACAGGAGTTAAAAAATTTACCAATGAATTGATAGCAGGATTTGAGAACTATAATACCCAACAGCAAAAATGGTATGTTGGTTATGGTATCACCAGCAGCTTTAAACTAAGTAATAAATTCAATTTTGAAACAGGAATATCAACTTATCAAATCAATAATATCGATTGGAATACTCATGTTTCATTACTAAATAAATTAAACATTGCTTTAGAACTAAGACCGGCAAGTAGTTTGGGAATTTTTATTGGACCAACGATGAACTTATTTGTTTTGAATGATAATTCTCTACAATATGAAACTCTAAAAAGTTTAGTACCAACAAATACCTGGATAAACAATGAGAACAATAAAGGAGTCCATGCAATTGGCTGGTTTGGATGGCGTGCGGGTATCAGATTATTTTAAATTCATTTATTCAAGTAGCATTAATTCATAAAATTTGGTAATTTGATTGATGGAATTTAATCAAAGAAAAATTACTAAATCGCACATATTTAATGAAAACAATGAAACATTATGGTGGCGATGGACCAGTCATGAAGGTTTAAAAACATTCTTTGGAAGAGACAATAAAATTGAATTAAAAGCCGGAGGTGCTTTTGAGATTTACTTCCTTTTAGAAAATCCGGAAGGCCAACGAGGATCTGAAACTTGTAAAATAATTTCATTTAAAGAATATAAAGAACTGGTATTTACCTGGAATGCACCTCCTCACCTTGAAGAAGCAAGAATTTCAGCACACCGAACAATAGTAAAAATAGAGTTTGATGAAATTAATCCCAATGAAACCCAACTTCGATTGACACATTCAAATTGGCCTGAAGGCGAGATTTGGGACCAAGTATTTGAATATTTCAAAAATGCATGGGATATTGTGCTGCTTAATTTAAGTAATAACAGTAAAAATCTAACTACTTGAAATGAATAATAAACTACTGTATTTTTTCGGAACTGTTCTAACTGCCTTATTGGGATTAAATATTTATTCTTTCTTTTCACGAGGAAGTAATGAACTAAACTCAGCAATTAAAGATTTAAAAAACGCAAGAGAAGAAATAGCAAAAACTCAACAAAATTTAGATAGCATTTTATCAAATACACAAACAGTATTGGATAGAAATGCCGGTTTCAAAAATTATATTCATGCCGTTGATAGTATTGTAAAAGCATCTGATGCAATAAGTAGAAGCAGAGAAGCTAAATACTTACAATCATTAAACAAATTAGAAAAAAGCATCACACATTTAAAAAGTGATTTAGCAAAATTCAATAATAAATTACCTGAGCCTGAAAATGGTGCAATGGAAACGAAATAAAATTTACTATGAAATTCAAACTAACACTATTGCTAATTTTTGTTGGGATTACAATGATTAGTAAAGCACAAACCGGCTCTAAAAAATATTATAGAGATTGTACCAATATCAAAAATTATTATGCCTATAAAGGAGATACAGTAGTTTTTAATTGTGATAGTATACGCTTGTACAACCCGCCAACTTTTACAAACATGCAACAAGCCTATTCTAGATTATATAATACAAGTAATGATTTGATTCTTAAAACAGATTCTGCAAGTTTAATTTTCAAGAATTTGTATGAAGAAAAATCAAGAGCTTATGATGTGCTTCAACAATCCTACTCTCAGTTTAGACAAAATACTGAAAACCATATTCTGGCTACAGATTCAAACATGTTAGTTATAAAAAACAATACCTTGAATGCAAAAATTCAATTAGAAAAAGCTGATAGTTTCATTGTTTCAGGTATGCAAAAGATTGAAAAATTCAATAACAACCTTTGGAAAATGAAACTAAAATATGCAGGAATTGGATTTTTAGGCGGTTTAATAACAGGTGCTTTTTTAGTTGTTATGTTTTAAGAAATAAAATTTACTATTACTCTGATTTTGTAGCTTTCCAATTTTGGAAAAACACCATAAACTCCGACTTTAAATCCTCTGTAAGTCTTGAAAAACCTAGCATGTTAGCTGCTAAGGCAATTGCTTCATCATCTTGAATTTGATAAGCTTCAGATACAACTTTCATAAAAGCTTTTGAAACTTCTTCCTGAGAAATATAATCAGTTTTTCTGGAATTTGCAGCCAATGCAGAACGATCTCTCACCTGAATTTCAAGCTTATCAAAATGAAATAGAAAATCTTCCTTTTTAATAAACATGTTGTTTCTGTGAGCAAATGCAGCTGCTTCATCTAAATGAGTTCTGATTCTACTACCCAAACGTGCTATACCAAGTGCCTCAATGATACGCCTTCCTGCTTCTTCTATGTGAACAGGAGCTTCAATCTCAACAACTTTGAGCAACCATTCTGCAACAGTAGCAAGTGGCAATTGATGAATCTCTTTACCATTTGTTTGAATATCTATTTTAGCTAACTCGTATTCTTTGATTATATGTTTCTCATTTTTTACAGCTTCTCTTATAATCAAAGGTTCTTTACTTTTACTCTCTAAAGCTGCCTGAGGTTTGTTTCTATCAAGCATTGCCCTTTCAATAGCCTCCACAGTTCTTTTCGTTTCACGATCAGCATTAGCAAACCAATCGGTACTCCAAATTCTATGGATTGTCCAACCCATACCTTCTAATACCTGTTGTCTTAATCTATCTCTATCTCTTGCAGAACGTGCAGAATGATACATTCTTCCATCACATTCAATCCCCAAAATATAATTTCCGTTTTTATCTCTTACAGCCAAATCAATAAAGAAACCATTGGCTCCAACCTGGTGTGCGATATCATATCCCAAGGACCGTAATTGTTCAGCAACATGAATTTCAAAGAAACTATCTGCTTCACGACCTGTTTCCTTTGACATATTAAGATTTCCATTTTCAGCATAAAAAAGAAAATTCTTTAAAGCTTTTACACCCAATGATTGAGTTTTAGTAACATCAATATCTTCTGCCTTTATATTGGTAAATACTTCACAACATTGACGAGCTCGTGTAATTAAAACATTTAATCTTCTCTCTCCTCCTACCCCGTTTAATGGACCAAAACTCATAGCTAAATAACCTTCTTTGGTTTTACCGTAACCAATTGAGATAAAAATTACATCTCTTTCATCTCCCTGAACATTTTCTAAATTCTTGATGAATAAAGGTTCATCTATGTGTGATTGAATATAATTTTCAAGTTCAGGATAATCTTTTCTAGCCTGTTCAAAGAGATTCTCAAGTACCTCTTTTTGTGCATTACTAAAGGAAACAACTCCCAAACTAAGTTTAGGAAAATTTCTAATATGAGTTAATATAGCTTCAATTACAATTGCAGCTTCCATTTTATTACTGCGAGTTTGACCTCTATCATAAAATGTATCCGGATGATGACGGAGTTTTAAACCCAATTTTTCATGATTAGCAGCGCTTGGAAATACGATTAATCGGTTATCATAAAATTCAAAATTTGATACCTTTATTAATGATTCATGTTTACTTCTATAATGCCATCTGAGCATTCCACCACCAATTCCTTTTGCATCAGCCAAACCTAAAATACTCTCTATATCTTGAGTTAAACTTTCTTCTTCATCAATATCTTCTGAAATAGTTTCAAAGAAATTTGTTGGAGGTAATTGTTTTGAATCACCAACTACAACTAATTGCTTCCCTCTTAAAATAGCTCCCAAAGCTTCAACAGGTTTAACTTGTGAGGCTTCATCAAAAATAACTAAATCAAAATTCAATAAACCGGGAGGTATATAAGTTGCAATCGACATTGGACTCATCATGAAAACCGGCTTTATATCCTGAATAGCTAAACCAGCTTGTTCAATTAATTTTCGAAGTGGCAAGTGTCGGATTTTTTTATTCATTTCGGTTCTTAAAACCATCATTTGTCCACCTGCCATTACATTCGGTAGTGCATTAAAATGAGTTAATGAAGCCCTAGCCCGATTGAGTTGAAAGTTTAGTTTATCTTCTTCTTTAAACTTTGAAATCAATTCTTCATGTCGGTTTCTATCAAATCGCTTTAAAATTTCATTTGAATTTAAAGCCTTTTCAAACATCGTTTCCAACCAGGCATTTTTAAAGCTTAATCGTAAGTATTCTGAAGCCAAATCCCAATCCAAACAAATTGGAATGATATAATTTAAATTCCTTTCCTCAATTAATTCCAAAGTAATATTCCATCCACAAACCAATGAAATTTCCTGAGAACTAGGAGCCAGATTTCCAAACCATAATTCGATATCGGAGGTTTTCATTTCACCAATCGAACCTTTAATTGATTCATCAAATGCCGTTAGGTTCTTCCAATTTTCAAGTGCTTGTTTAAACTCAAAATGCAATGTATCGAATTCAGTTTTTAATTGATTGGCAACCGCCTTATCTGAATGAATCACTTTAAAAACATCCGTTTGAAAATTGAGTTGATACAAATTAAACATTGCTAAATTGAGCAATTTTAATTCTTTAAAACTCCTTGTATTTGATTTCCATTTAGTCTGAAATAATTCGGCTGCCAAAGAATCAAAATTCTTAATAATTTGATTGTTCTTTTGGGCTAAAATTATTTCATCAATTATACCCGGAATCTCAGCATGTTCAGGCTTTTGAATTGTTTTAGAATAAGATAAAAATAGTTTCTTGGCATTTCTAAAATCGCTGATTAAAAACTTGTACCACTTTTCACCATGTGCTTCATAAATTTGTTTTACCTCTGTCCAATCCTGAGTTAAAACTTCTTCCTTAAACTTAAGTAAAACAGTTTCAGTAAATGTTTCAAACTTTAAACCGGCTTCAATTAATTCTATTAAATTTTGATTTTCATTCAACCATTTTTTGTTACTGATATTTAACTCAGATAAATCAGGTGAATTGGCTATAAAATCAAGAAGTTTACAAAGGTGTAAAGCACCTTTAAAAATTTCAGGTTTAGTTAAATTATAAAACTCAAAAATGGAATGCTGTTTTTTGACTAATTGATTAAATGAATTGAATAATATCTCTGACGCTTCTTTAATTTGTGTGATTTGTTTTGGAAGAACAGATTTATGAGTGGAACCATAAAATATTAGATTCTTAGGGCTTCCTATTTCTTTAAGTTTGTTTTCAATCCCATCAACTAAATCGGCTGCTTCTCTATACAAATCAGCATCTAATTTTGCTAACTCAGCATGAGGCAAATCTGGTAATTTTACATTTTTCGTTGATTCCTTTATCGAAAGAAGCATTCCTATAATTTGATGAAAACTCAAACGACTTCCGGACACTTCCGAATTTACTGCATCACTATATGCGTTGAGTTCATCCTTTCTTTTGTTTAATAAAGAAAGTTCAGCTTCTAAATGAGAAGTTTTAGGTTTCCCAATTTCTAAAACGCGTTTAAGTTCAGATAATAAATCTTTTTTATTGGCTTTATGACTATGTAGTTCAAGACATGCTTCACCAAGACCACACATATCCATCCTTCTTTTAACCACTTCAAGTGCAGCCATTTTTTCAGCAACAAACAATACCTTCTTTCCTTGTCCAATTGCATTTCCAATGATATTGGTAATAGTTTGCGACTTCCCTGTTCCCGGAGGACCTTGAATTACTAGATGTTTACCGGAGTGAACTTCCAATAAATTGAGAACTTGGCTACTATCAGCATCAACAACCTGAAAAAGTTCATCAACTTTAGGATGTTTATCTATAAAAGTATCATCAGAAGGGAAAGCAGAAAGATTAAATCCTTCTCCAAATAATCCTTTAATTACATCATGATTAAAAGGTTTTTTATCATCAGGCCAAAGTGATGAATCTAAATCATTATAAATTAAAAATTTACCGAATGAGAAGAAACCCAGTTCTGTTTTATAAGCCTCCAATCTCCAGCGGTCTTTATGCTGAATCAGTTTATTTATCTCATTAAAATAGCTGACAAATGGTAAATTTATTTCATCATCAAATTCCGGTAATTCAATTCCAAAATCAGATTTTAATTTTGCTTTCAAAGAAACATTAACCCCATAATCTGCTTCAGAATAAGAAACATAAAATTGGTCTTTTGCATCTTTTCTTTCTATTTTAACAGGAAGTAAAATTAAAGGAGCATTTCTAAATTCCTGGCTCGATTCATCTTCAAGCCAACTTAACATACCAAAAGAAATAAAAAGAATATTAACTCCTTGTTCCTCTATTATTGATTGAGCGGTATTGTAGGTTGAAAGTAAACGCTTATGAAGATTAATTTCTGATTCAGTAGTTTCAAATTTAAACTGAGCACTTCTAGATGTTTTGACTTCCAAACTTTCCGGAATAACAGTAATTTCGGTTTGAAGGTTAGTTGCACTTTTTTGTTTAAAACCAATGGAGCGTTTTTCATTAACCAAAATATTAAAAACCAAATCCGGTTGATTACAAATCAAACTAAGCCCTTTTGATTTTGGCAATCTATAGTTCAACAAAGGATTTCTCATGCTAAAATCAAGCAATTCCTTCCTTGAATTATCTATTAATTTTTGAATTGAATTATCCATTTTATTTTAATACTGCAATTAAACATGAAAAATCGAGATTAATATGTAAGTATTGATAATTTGATTTTACATTAAAAATTAAGAAACTATAAGGTTTTAAAAGTCTTAAATTGGATAAAACTCTCAGACTATCAACAAATAAGAAAAAAAGGAGTTTCCACAACAAAATGGGCAAAAACTAAGAATTATTGAAGGAATAAACGTTTAAATTAGTAGCTTCTAATAAACTGCAAGTCAAGTTGATAAATAATTACGCATGAAAAAAATAATACTCGCTCTGTTACTTCCACTTTTTTCAATTTTAAGTTCAGAAGTTAAGGCAATTACACCTTTGGATTTAGGGGCAGACTCAATATTGGTTTGTAATAATTCCTTTACCAATATTGTAGCACCCATGACCTATCCAAATTACTTATGGAGCACTGGTGATACCCTGTTTTTTACCAGGGTTACAAAAAAAGGTTGGGTAAAATGTACGGTAACTGATATTACCGGCTCTAGCAGTGATTCTGTTTATGTTCAATTTGGGAGTGCAAATATTCTTGAAAAAGATACTACCATATGTTCTGGCAAGCCTGTTCAATTGAATGCATTTCCCCGATTCGATTGTGGTCCATTTGGTACACCTGCACGTCATCAAATAAATGGACAAAGTTTGGGTAGTAATTTCCTTTATATTGGTTCATATAATGGACATCATTATTATAAAATTACAAATGCAGGAACTTGGCTTGCAGCGGCACAACTCGCTCAAAGCACTGGTGGATACCTAGCTACTATAAATGATAGTTCTGAAATGAACTTCATTAAATCGAGCGGAGCTTTAGCCAATACAAACTTATGGTTAGGACTATACCGTCCGGCTGACAATCAATCGTTCCGTTGGTCGAATTGTGATAATTTTACCTATACAAACTGGTCTACAGTTGCAGCTTCTCCATCAACAACAAGTGGTGAAAACTATGTATTTATGAGAGGAAGTTCTTGTACAGATGGCTATAAATGGGAAAACATATTAAACAATAATTTAAACAATCCTGACCCTTGTTTTCAAAGCATATTTGGTTTAGTAGAATTTGATGAAGAAAGTAATATTGGATATACATGGAGCACAGGAGATACCATTCCAACCATTACCATATCACCCAATACATCACAATCCATCATGTTGTTTGTTCAACAATTTGGAAAAACTTGTACAGACGTTATCAATGTGAATATTTGGGATTTAACGAATTTAATCAGTTCAGATAGTATAAAAGTTTGTGATGCTGATGAAATTTCTATCAATGCTTTAAGTGGATTAAGCAGTTATTCATGGAGTACAGGTGCCAGCAGTTCATCTATTCAGGTAAACAGTTCAGGTAATCCCGGATGGTATTATGTTTCTGCAATAGCACCTGGTAGTTGCACCGGAAGAGATAGTGTTTATGTTAGCATTGCAAATGCGCAAATTAAGAATCAGGACACTACAGTTTGTTTTGGTTCTAGTGTAACTTTAAGAGGACCGGCTGCTCCTTTGGCATATCAAAATCAATATGGTCAAAATTTTGAAAACTTACCATTTTCAGGATGGAATCAACAAATTTCATTCAACTTTAATTCAACAAATGTTTTAGGTCCATTTTATAATGATTCATTGGTTTATTTAGCAACATCATTGCCAAGCCACGATTCGGCAAGAGTAACATTCGACTTATACATACACGATACCTGGGAAGGTGAATGTTCATCAGGAGGAAAAGACATCTTAAAATTTTATGGCGGCAGTAAAATTGCCATGGAAGCAAGTTTTTCAAATACACCAAGTTGTCAACAAACCTATTCTAACTCAGGAATACCGGGTTTATATCCTGCTGAAAATGATGCTTCGAAAAATAATTTATCTAGACGTTGTACCAATACTTCAAAAACAACCAGGTATACAATAACAAAAACATTTGCTCATACCAGTGGCAAACTTGATTTATCATGGGTTGGAGGTTTAAATGACTTACCTGGAAATCAAACTATTTGTGATGAAAGCTGGTCGGTAGATAATATCCAGATTGAACTAAGAAAAGCTTCAAAATTAATCTGGTCAAATGGAGATAGTGCTCAAAACATCACAGTTACTCCCGCACTTGGCGTTAATTCTTACTGGATTAAAGTGCCGGTTGGAAATGATTTTTGCATTGATACTGTGCAAGTAACAGCTTATACCGGTCAAACTCCAATGGAGATTTTTACAGAAGATACTTTTTATAATTGTAAAAAATATTCAACTACATTAAACTTACCTTCCGGCTACAATTCATACGTTTGGAGCACAGGAGCAACTTCCCAACAGGCAGAAATTTATAATCCGGGTTGGCATTATGGAGCAGTTGAACTTGCATTAGGAACTTGTTTTGGAGTTGATAGTTTTTACCACGATAAAGCTGGATTTACATTTGAAGTTTCGGATACAAATATTTGTCCGGGAGCAAGTATTGAACTAATTCCTTTTAGAGAAACTTATTGTAATCCATTTGGTGCTCCGGCAATAACTAATTATTCAGCAGGACAATCAATCATCGGTTATACTTACTTGGGAGAATATAGAGGTCATCATTATTACCAATCAGATATTAGCAGCGACTGGAGTTCAGCTGCAATTAATGCATTACAAAATGGTGGACATCTTGCTTGTATCAATGATGTAAATGAGCAGAATTTCATCAAAAACATAATCCCTCAAAATTCATGGCTAGGCTTATTTAGAAATACAGATGGTTATCATAATTGGATGAACTGTGATACATTGTTATATAGTAACTGGGATATCAATGAGCCATTAAGCACACCAAGAGACAATGTATTTATGTTTGGAAACAATTGTGCTTCTTCAGGAAAATGGAAGAGTTTTGATGACAAAGATACCAATTCTGTTAATCCATGTTTTGACGGTATTTATGGAATCTTAGAAATTGAAGAACAAAATTTCTTTTACAATTGGTCTACAGGAGAATCTACAAGTTCAATCAATATTCAAACTGCTAAAGATACAAGTGTAAGTTTAAGTGTCAGAAGATATGCAAATACCAATCTTGGAGAATGTAGTGCAGGTACCGTAAATATTAAAATTACCAATAACTCTAATTTGAATATCAATTTCTTAAAAGGTGATACAGTTCAATGTATTTCGAATAATGCTTTCCAGTTTACAGATATCTCTTCAAATCCGGGTGAGACATTATTCCGTCGTTGGGATTTTGGTGATGGAACAATTTCAATCGATTCAATAGCAACAAAAACATACTCTACACCGGGTACATATAAAGTAACATTAATTTTAGAAAAAGCTGGAGGTTGCGGAACCTCTAAAGATTTTACTGTTGAAGTATTATCAAATCCAATTCCTATAATAGCTAATGAAACCAATCCGGTTTGTGCTACAACTACAGGTACATATTTGGCCTTAACTAGTGCAAACGAAGTACACTCATGGTCTGTTATAGGAGGAAATATTACATCAGTTTCAGGTACAAATAATGAACAGTTATTGGTAACATGGGGTAGTGCATCTTCAGGAACAGTAATTCTAAGAGACTCAAATATAACAACCGGATGCGCTGCAAATTCAATTCCTTTGACTGTTGGAATTAAGGCATTGCCAAAGATTGGATTTACAGTAAATGATTCAACTCAATGTTTCAATGGAAACTCATTTACCTTTACCGATACTACAAGACAAATTACACCGGTATTACAAAGAATTTGGACTTATAGTGATTTATTCCAAAGCACAGATTCAATAGCTAGCAAAAGCTTTAATAGTGCTGGAATTCAAACTGTAAAATTAGACATTCAAAATACTGATGGTTGTGTAAGTTCATTAACTAAAAATCTATATGTTTTGATTAATAATACACCAGAAATTAATGGACCAAAAACAACATGTGATAATAGTTTTGCAACTTATACAGTTTCAGGAGACACAAGTGTTTCAAGATTTACGTGGACTATTTCAGGTGGAACGATTATTTCAGGACAAGGAACCGATAGCATTCGCGTTAGCTGGGGTTCATTAGGCAAAGGCTTGATTCAAGTAAAAGATTCTGTTAAACTAACAGGTTGTTTTGCTATAAGCACTCTTGATACTGTTTATATCAATCCTTATACAGCATTAACTATTACTGGAACAAATCCTGTTTGTAAAAACGTTGCAGGATTTTATAGTGTTCCTTATGATGAAAATAAAATCTATACCTGGTCTGTTACCAACGGTACAATTATATCTGGTCAGGGAGGCGCTTCAATTGGGGTACTTTGGAACAATTCTGGTTTAGGAACATTAAGAGTAAAAGATTCATTGGTAACTACAGGTTGTAATGGAACTTCAAGTGTATTTGAAGTAACAATTAATGGTTCACCTGATCCTGTTTTAAGCGGAGACCAAATGGTTTGTTCTGAGTCAATAACTTCATACACAACTTCAGTAACAACTGGACATTACTATAAATGGACAGTAGTTGGCGGAGAAATCATAAGTGGTCAGGGTACTGGTAACCTTAGTATCAAATGGGATACAACGAGTGCCGGACCAAAAAATGGTAGTGTTGTTGTGATGGACTCTATTATATCAACAGGGTGCAAACAAGCAAGCACTCCGTATTTGGTTCAAATCAATAAAACACCAAATCCAATTATAGTTGGAAGAACATCTGTTTGTGGTTTAGATGAATTTAATTATTCAATTGAATTCAATAATTCAAGAGTATATAATTGGGAAATAACCGGAGGTACAATTGTAAACGGACAAGGAACAGCTATTTTAACGGTTAGATGGGACAATACAACTTCCAATGGAACACTTAGAGTGCTTGACTCTGTAGTAAGCAGCGCTTGTAAAGCATTTTCTCCAGTATTTAATGTTGCAATAAGTCCTGTTATTAAACCAATCATTTCTGGTCCAACAAACTTATGTGAAAATGAATATGCCACATATTCGATAACAAATAAACCGGGTCATACTTTTAAATGGGCAATTAGTGGTGGAAGTTTCTTTAGCAACAAAGGTGATACACTTGTAATTATACACTGGAATGGTGGTTCTCCAACTGGTGCTATCACAGTTAGGGATTCTAACAATACCTCTGGATGTGCAATAAATTCTGATATTTTAAACATCAATTTAAATAAAATTAATATTCCAAAAATTACAGGGAATGATACTTTGTGTGAAGGGTCAACAGAAGTTTATAGCATCTTACCTGAAACAGATCATTTGTATACATGGAATGTTAGCAATGGAAGTATTTTATCAGGACAAAACACAGCCAATATCTCTGTAAGCTGGACCACACCAGGAACCGGTAGTATTATACTAATGGATTCGGTAAGTACAACAGGATGTAAAGCAAATTCAGCTCCAATAGATATAGTTATAGCTGCAAAACCAAGTCCTGTAATTTCAGGACCGGCAACTGTTTGTAGCAATTCAAGTTCAGTTTACTTTACAACATTTGTTCCTCGCCATAATTATAAATGGACTGTTGTTGGTGGAAGTATATTAGCAGGTCAGGGTTCAAATGGATTAACTGTATTTTGGTCAGGTACGGGTATTGGAAGTGTTACATTGGAAGAAATAGATTCTATTGCAGGTTGCAGTACCACTACTGTTGGATATCCGGTATTGAAAAATTTAAATACCGCACCTGGAATTAGCGGACCGGCTTCAGTATGTTTAAACACAGAAGGACTTTATACAACATTAAGTAATGCAGACAAAGTATTTATATGGGAAATAAATGGTGGAAATATCCTTACAGGCCAAGGAACAAATGAGGTAAATATATTATGGGATGTAAAAGGAAAAGGTTCAATTAGTTTGAGAGATAGTTCGATTTCTACCGGTTGTACATCTGTAAGTACACTCTTTGAAGTTGATGTAATCAATGCTCCAAAATCATTAATTGGAGGAGCTACACTAAGATGTGTTGGAGATACAGGCTTTTATGGTACGATTCCAAATGCAAACAGAACTTATGATTGGGTAGTTACCGGCGGAACTATAATTAGTGGCGCGGGTACTGAAAAAATAACAGTTATCTGGAACCAAGAAGGTGATGGATATGTTACCGTAACAGAAACTGTTTTAAGCACAAGTTGCAGTAGTACTTCATTTAGAAAAGTAACTGTAATTGGTAGACCAAGTGCATATTTTACAACAAGAACAATTGGAGGAACTGTTGATTTTTATGCAGCAGCATCAACACAAAATTACTATTGGGATTTTGGTGATGGGC
Organism: Bacteroidia bacterium; assembly: GCA_049243005.1. Classification (GTDB taxonomy): domain Bacteria; phylum Bacteroidota; class Bacteroidia; order UKL13-3; family UKL13-3; genus CAISCU01. The sequence continues at coordinate 15,944 of JBMLOK010000404.1, forward strand.
AAGCATCATTCCTAAAAAATGCAACTCATTCATATGCAGCAAATGGTACATTTAAAGTTATATTATATACCAGTACCAACGAAGGTTGTAAAAACGATAGTAGCTTGATGTTAACCATTAACTCTGTTGGTTTAGAAGATTTCGGCATGATGAAAAATGGATTGGCTGCTTATCCAAATCCTTTCTCCGGAAAAACAAATATTGTGTTCAAATTACAAAATTCAGAAGAAGTTGATTTAGAGGTTTACGACATGATGGGCAACCTCATTAGCAAACTGATAAGTAATGAAAAATTGAACGCTGGTGAATATGAACAGGAATTCAATTTAGAAAACCATCATTCAAGTCATGGTGCTTATTTTGTAAGATTAAGAATTGGAGAACAATTTAAAACCTTGAGAATTATTGCTCAATAAGGTTTCAAATTGAGTTGATAAAAAAGAGCTGCTTCAAAATTTGGAGCAGCTCTTTTTTTTAACAATAATTTGCGAATATCCGCATGTATCCCAGAAGTATTTTTTATAAATCCAGTATATGTATTGAGAATTATTTTCAATAAGAAGTTAGGAATTAATCTGCTCTATTCAATGAAATTAATGACCCTTAAAGTGGTCACATGTTTATAGAAAGATGGGATAAATGAATTCCCCCAAATCGCCAGCACGCGGACCTTCGGTCCGCGTGCTGGCGATTTGGGGATTGTTTTTCTTCGTAATTTATTTTCTATAATCATGTCACCCATTCTGGGTTTTAGAACTTGCTAAAAGAAACATAACACAAAATTTCATTTTTAATGGTTTAGTTTGATTTAAACGAATAATAATCAGCAATAAAGTTTCGATAAATTTGTTTTTAGGTAAACAAGCGGATAGTCGTTAAATAATTTACAGAAAATCATTAGGATGAGTTTTCCCTAATTAATGGTCATTTTACCTTCTATAAAATTAAAAACAGTTGAATCTAAAGAATCTGCTTCAGTTGTTTCATTTAAACTACTCCAACTAGTTTTATTTTGAAAATAGATAATAAAATGATTACGGTTAACAACATCTCCGTTTGGTGCTATAAATTGAGTCCTCTTTTCCATTTTTTCAATCTCATTAAACCTATAATTATTTGATTCAACTGAAAACAATGGTCTTATAACCAGTTTATCATCATAAACATAAAAACCATATTGCACATAAAAATAAAAACCCAGCCATGAAAGCAATAACAAAACTGGAGTAATGATGGAGAGCACCCTAATTGCATTCATTTTATAAAGTAAATTGTAATAATGAAGGTATAGCTTATAATCATCTCCTAAAACCAGTTTGATAAGCCAAAAAATTAGAATAATAGAAAATGAAATAGAAAACATCATTGAAAGGATATACAATAAATCTTTTGATTTTACTATATAAACTGAACCCTGCAATTGATAGTGATTATTGATAAGTTCACAGATTTCAATAAATCCGAGAGTCAGCAAAAACATCATGCCAAACGAAAAAATCAAGGCAAAAAAGTGAAACTTTGCAAACCTCTTTTTCAATTCAGAAAAACTGATACCGGAAACCCTATCATTCAACTTAATAGGAAACAAAATTGAAAGCAATAGGAATAACAGAATAAACAAATCTGTAAATGTCCAAATAGGTTCCTTATTAAGAAAAAAATCTAAATATTTCATCGTATAAAATTAAAACTTACAATCTACTAAAAGATTAGTTTTAGTACATTGCAATATGAAAAATCCTTTAATATTTATTGTAATTTTAAGTATGCTTATATCCTGCCAAACAAAGAAAAAAATCGCATGTGTAGGAGATAGTATCACAGAAGGTGCAGGAATTCCTATACAAAGTAAAGATGCCTATCCTGCTGTTTTACAAAAACTTTTAGGAGAACAATATATCGTATTTAACGCTGGAAGAAGCGGTGCAACCATGCTAAAAAAATCTGATTTACCTTATTGGAATTGTAATGAATTTGCAAATGTTTTAGCTTTTCAACCACATGAAATCATTATCAAATTAGGCACAAATGATTCTAAAGTTCACAACTGGAATCCAGAAAATTATGAGAAAGATTTTCAATCAATGATTGATACTTTTAACCATATTTTACACAAACCAAAAATATACGTTTGTTTACCAGTTCCGGCATTTAAAATGCAATGGGCAATTGATGATTCGGTTATCTCCAATCAAATCATTCCAATTATCAGAAGATTAGAAACTAAAAATCACTTCAAAATAATTGATTTAAATACACCATTCAAAAACGACCATATGATGTTTCCTGATGGTATTCATCCAAATGAAGCAGGTGCAGCTAAAATGGCGGAAGAAATCTTTAAGCAGATAAAGAATTAATTCTCAATTTATCTTAGATTTTAAGAAACAAATAATGATTTTATCTAATTAAATTTCTAAGAATAAACCAAATATTGCATCCCCAAAAAAAACAGAAAACTTCCTATCAAACTCATTAAACTTCCTGATAAAAAAATGATTATTTCTTCTTTGTTCATTTGCATTCTTTTTATCATTAGATAAGAAAAAAGTAAGGGCAGCAAAAACAAGATATAATCAATTGAAAAAACAAAATGAGATAATATTTGAATAAATTGGGTATTTAAAAATAGTGCTCGAAGTAAAAAAATTGCTCCATCATTTGGTAAAGGAATAATGAACAATCCAAATGAAATAAAGACAAAATAGGATGAAATAATGTACCTGAAATTTTTATTTTTAATGAAATAGGCTAATGCAAAAATTAAAGGTAGAAGCAATGATGATAAAATTAAATGAGGCAAAAGTCCATCATAGTATTCGCCATACTTACAAATAGTACCCAATAATTTAAATTTCCATTTTATATCTTTTAAAAACACGATATAATTCAAAAAATCAAACACATTACCTATCAGCACTTGAATTGGAAATCCAAACAAACCAAATAAAAACGGATAGTATTTTGAAAGTTTCATTCCTCAATTTATCATTTTTTGATACTTTCGCAAAGTGGGTGAATTGCAAAAAATAAATGATTTGATTTTAGACAGCTGTTTAGCAAAAGGTTTTTACCGTATGCAACAGAATGTCTTTACAACAAATATCATTTTTCAGGAAGAGGAAATTATGCCTGTTTTTTGGCTAAGAACTCCATTACATAAAATCAGAATTAGTTCAAGTATAAAAGAGATTCTAAGAAAAAACAGAAACTTCGACATTAGTATTGAACCATTTGAAAACAATGAGGAAATAGAAGAATTATTTGCTTTATATAAATCCTCCATAGATTTTGATACATCTAAAACAGTTGATGCGTATTTATTTGATCAAACCGATTCAAACATATTTGAAAGTGTTGCAATAAAAATTAGAGATAACGGTGTTTTAATTGCAATAGGTATTTTTGATAAAGGCAGACATAGTTTAGCAGGAATCATGAATTTTTATCACCCGGATTATAAAAAGTATAGCCTTGGAAAATTCCTGATGATTCAAAAGATGATTTATGGTTTAGAGAACAATTTTGAATTCTATTATACAGGTTATATCAGCACCGGAACTCGTAAATTTGACTATAAAATATTCCCTAATGAGGAAGCTATGGAAATCTGGCATCCATTTGAAATGAAATGGTATCCTTATCAACTTTTAACAAAAGAGGTTTTAGCAGAAATATTTGAGTTACAAATCAACAATTCGATTCTTGAAAGAATAAATGAAAATCTTGAAAATGAGGCAAAATAAAACTTAAGGCCTGGCATAAATTTCAATTATTATTCTGGATTGATTAGTAAAAACAAAATGCTAAAGAACAAATCATTTTGACAAATAAAAGTCAATTTCGTCCCAAAATTTGCCAATAACTTTAATTATTTCTTCAATTTGAAATAATTTCTATCTAAAATCGAATAAAACCATGAATTTGCATATTCATGAGTATTAATCAAACAGAAAATCCAAAGAAAATAATCAAAATCATCTATGTTGAAGATGATTTAACGGATTTTATTGCATTTGAAAGAATGCTAAAAAAAACTTCATTGAATTTTGAATTAAAGCATATTTCTGAGGCTAAAGATTTATTAGATTATAAAATTGAAGATTATGATATCTTATTTGTAGATCATTTTCTAAATGGATACAACTCTTTTGAAATTTTAAAAGAACTTAAAAAAAGGGACATTAAAATCCCTACAGTTGTTGTTAGTTCTATTTACGACAAACAGTTTCTTGAGCAAACGATAAAAAATGGTGCTGGCTTTTATTTAAACAAAAATAACCTATACCACGCCTTAGATATTCTAAAAGAAACATTTGGTTTGCTTCCAAATATTGAGCAGAAAAATAAAATCACTTATTTCTCCTCTGTTTTATTAGAACTGGCCAGAGAAAAGGAAACCGGCTTATTGGCTATTGATAAATTTGGAAACATCAAAGACTTTAACTCAGTTAGCAGTATTCTTTTTAATAAAGGAAGAGAAAGTATAGGAAGTATATTTCCTGAATTGTTTGCTGAAAATTTCGAAAGCGCAGCTATTGAATATTTAAAAGATATCAATGAACTGAAAGAGAATCCAAATTTTAAAATTCAATCATACCAAAACAAAAAATTAATCAGAATTAAAAACCTGGGATTCCAAAATGATACACAGGTTTTCATCTTGATGCTTGAAGCCATCTATGAAGGTAATGAAAAGGCCAATTTGAATTTATTACTGAAGGACCATATCAATAAAAACACAAATGATACTTTTTTAATTACAGATAAAACCGGTCAGATATTACTATCAAATCATGGGGTTCGACAAGTATTTGGGGTAAAATCAAGTGCAATTATAGGTTCATATATTTCAGAATATTTTCCTGATGATGCTGAATTTATTATGGCATCAATAAATGAGTTAAAACCAAATGAACGTATAGACTTTAAATCCATACTAAGTAATTTTAGCCGAAAAAAACTTGTACTACAGGTAAATATTCAATTTATCAACTTAGAATCCGGTTACTATATTTATACCATTAGAGATAAATCATCAACCGAACTTGCACTAGAAGAGAATGAGATTAAAACAAACCTGATTAACCAGGTTTTACGTCAAACACAAATTTGTCTTTTTACCTTAGATGAAGATTTAAATATAAAATTTCTTAGTGAAGGAATAGAAAAGATTCTTGGATTTAGCTCTTATGATTTAATTGGAAAAAGCTTTTATGATTTACAAAAATTCCCAGAACAAACAGAGGAATTAAATGAGATAAAATCGAATCTATTATCAAAAGACGGGATGGAAAACAGCTTCAGTATTGAGTTAAAAAACAAATCTGAAGAAAAGATAAAAGTCTATATCAATCTAAGAAGTTTAAAGAAACAAAATTCTCAGCAATATGAAATTTTAGGAACCATCCAATCAATCAATCAAATTGAAAGGATAATAAGTTCACAGGCACAATCGGGCTCATTAAATACATTGTTTGATAATTTAAAACTGATATTCTATAGTGTAGACCTAAATTTCCAATTGGTTGTTAAATCAGGTTTTACTTCTCAAGGAGAGAAAAATATAAATTTCAAACAGGGAGAAATAATGTTTTCTCCTTTTGGTAAAGAGGAAACTGACATTGAATTTAAAGAAATATTTGATGAAGTATTAAAAGGAATAACCAAAGAAAAAATCATCCAAAATGAAAAACAATTTTATTTATTTCAATTCTCTCCATTAGAGATAAATGGAAAAATAGAAGGAATTGTAATTATTGGAATTGACAGAACAGAAGAAATCAGATTAACCAAAGATTTAGAGGAAAATAAAAAGAATCTAGAAACAACAATTAACTCATTTGATGAATTAATCTGGAGTATAAACAAAGAAGGTAAATTAATATCCTTCAACAAATCATTTGCATACCATTATCGTCGAAATTCAAGAAGCAATCCGGTTCCGGGAGCTATCGTAGAATCATTTAAAACTCCGAGTAAGGAAGATGAACGAATAAAGGAATTATATGATGAAGCTTTGAAAGGTAAATCTGTAATGAAAACTTACAGAATATGGGATGAGAAAATTGAATTCAAAGTTAATCCAATTACCATAAATGATTCAGAGGTAATTGGAGTTGCTTTATTGGCAAGAAACATAACCAATCAGGATAAACTTAAAAAACATTTTGAAGTACTTTCAGAAAATATTCAGGACCTTGTTTGTATTCATGATTCGGAAGGAAATTATATTTATGTTTCTCCTTCGATTAAAGGCATTACAGGCTTTGAACCCGAAGAATTAATTGGAGCAAATCCAATTGACTACATTCATGAAGAAGATAAAAAAATCATTCTAAAGGCATATAAACAAGCTATAAACGACGATAAACAACCATCAATGGCGATATATCGCTACAAGACCAAAGACGATAAATATACCTGGGTTGAAACCACCGTTAAACAAATTAAAAATCCAGAAAACAACTATTCACTTATCAGCTCTACAAGAACAATTGATGAGAGAATAGCCAATGAAATGGAGATTAAGGAAAAGAATAAAATTCTTACAAGTATATCGAGGGGACAAGAAGCATTTATTCAATCATCATCAACCAAAAATGGCTTTGAATTGATTTTAAATCAATTAATGGAAATAACCAAAAGTGAAATAGGTTTTATAGCTGAAGTTAAATATGATGCAACAGAAAAGCCATTTTTGATTAACCATGCTTATTCTGACATCCATAAAAAAATAGATATCCAAAATAAAACAGAGGCTTCTCTTAAAAATCTTGAATTCCTATACCAACCAGTTCTAAAAACGGGAAAAATATTCTCAAGCAACAGAACTGATGAAATACAAAAAGGTAAAGGCATCAAAAGTTTAGATATAAAAAACTTTGTAGGCATTCCTATTTCATATGGAGACAATATGGTTGGAGTAATTGGATTAGCAAATAATAGCGAAGCTAATTTTGATTCCAATTTAGAAACTTTAGAACCATTGCTTATCACATGTTCTTCAATTTTAGCTTCTTTTAAAAACCAACAGCAAAAGATTGTTACACAGGGCGAGTTAGAAAAATCAAGAGCAGATTTATTAGCAATTTTAACTTCATTAGAAGATTTAGTGTTTGAAATAAATGAGCAATACATTGTTGAAAATGTTTGGTGTGCTGATGATAGTTTATTGTTAATACCTCGTGAAGATGTTTTAGGAAAAAACATAAAAGATTTTTTAGAATTCAAGGAATTACCCTTATTCATTTCAAAAATTCAACAAGTTTTAGAATTTGGAATACCGGAAAATATAGAATATCCGGGAACTATAAATGGCTCTAACAAATGGTTCAATGCTAAAATAAGTTTGATTAAAAATTTCAGAAAACAAAAGAGAATTTCTTTACTAATTCAGGATATTAGTGAAAGAAAAGAATCTGAAATAGAAATTAAAAGAGCATTAGAAAAAGAGAAACAATTAAATGAACTAAAATCAAGGTTTGTGAGTATGACATCTCATGAATTTAAAACACCACTTTCCTGTATTAAATCGAGTGCAGAAATTATGGATATGTATTTGAGTGATGTTTCAAAAAATGAATCAAAATTTAAGAAACATCTTGAAAGTATAAATCATGAAATAAACAGACTAACTAGTTTAATGAATGATGTTTTAGTTTTAGGAAAAATTGAATCGGATAAAATGGGTTGTAAGAAAGAGAAATTCGACCTTGTAAGTATTGTGAACTTGGTTTTTGAAAGGCAACAACTCAAGTTTAAAATGGAGCAAAAAATCCAACTGAAAATAAAGGGTAAAGAGAGAGAAGTAAATGCAGATAAAATGCAGATTGAGCATATTATTGACAACCTCTTATCTAATGCAATAAAATATTCGGGAGGAAAAGAAGCGCCAATAGTTTCAATAGAATTTTCAGCCTTGGAATTTAAAATCCATGTTCAAGATTTTGGATTGGGCATTCCGGAATATGAAAAGACACAATTATTTCAATCATTTTTCAGAGCTAAAAATGTCGAGAAAATTGAAGGAACAGGTTTAGGTCTAGTGATTATTAAAAACTTCGTAAACCTGCATGGTGGCGAAATTAGCTTCGAAACAAAGGAAAATGTTGGCACTACATTTCATATTAATATTCCAGGCTAAAATTGAATATTTATCTAATAAACTTCACCCAAATTCTTTGTCCATTTCTGTAGGTATGTACCTCAACTAATTTACCTGTAGTATCAAATTTTTCCCATTGACCTAACCATTGATAAATTGAAGTATCTGGATTAAGAATAATTTGTGCAGTACCTTTCATATCAACTTTACCATTACGATGATAATAAGTAGTTTGAATGGTTTTATTAGCCTTATATTTTTCCCTTAATTGAATTTGACCTGTGTTATAATAATATTTAAAGGCACCTTTAGGAGCATTGTTTTTATATCTTCCGGAATAATATAATTTGGTTTCCTTGTCATCATACCAAACCTTCCACTTTCCTTGTTTTTGCCCAATTTTATCTCTTTGATTGATGGCAAATGGTTTGTATTGACAAGAGAAAAACAATAAAATGATTCCAACTAAAAAAAAAGCGAAATTTTTCAATATTGTTTTCATTATAAATTAGATACACATGAAACCAAATGTAATAAATAAGTAATGGATTGTTAAAACCGAATTCAATTATTAAGATTATTCAGTTCTTTACCATTAAATTTAACAACATCACCAAACCACCCCGCAACGGCCGCGAACCATCGGGTGGCGGCCCGTGGGG
>JBMLOK010000404.1:24722-25168 GCA_049243005.1 Bacteroidia bacterium
AGAGTCAGAAAATGCAAAACACAAAGCACAAAGGGAGAAAAAGCGAAGAAAAACAACAACAACAAAAAAACAAAAACAAAACAAAACCAAAGTAACATTAATAAGCACACACGAACACCATCACCAAACCACCCCCCAACGGCCGCGACCCTACGGTTCGCGGCCGTTGCGGGGTGAGGGTAAATCTTTCGTTTTAATTACTAAAATAATGTCATCCCTATGGGATTTTAGGAATTTTCATAAAAAACTAAATTCTATTTTTAATTCAACTTGCCTTAATTTAAAATCATAAATTAATTTTAAAATGTCTGACGTTTTTACAAAATGAATTTTATGTAAACATGCGAATATTCGTGTTCAATTATTACGACTTCAAATATAAAACCAAGCTTAAATTTTGATTTGATAAGTCAATCCATAAATATGAAAGCGATTGATTTCTTTTG